>NZ_JBNDHT010000032.1:0-57154 GCF_056755115.1 Rhizobium sp. SVR5-2C
AACCGGATCTGGAGCAGGCGCGGCGCTTTGCAGAAGGCGTGCACAATGCCTATCCCGGCAAGCTTCTTGCCTATAACTGCTCGCCATCCTTCAACTGGAAGAAGAACCTTGACGACGCGACGATCGCGAGGTTCCAGCGGGAGCTTGGCGCCATGGGCTACAAGTTCCAGTTCATCACGCTCGCCGGTTTTCATCAGCTGAACTTCGGCATGTACGAGCTGGCACGCGGCTACAAGGACCGGCAGATGTCGGCCTATTCGGAGCTGCAGCAGGCCGAGTTCGCCGCCGAGGCGCACGGCTATACTGCGACCAAGCATCAGCGCGAAGTCGGTACGGGCTATTTCGACGCCGTGTCGCTCGCGATCACCGGCGGCCGGTCCTCGACCACGGCGATGAAAGAATCGACAGAACATGCCCAGTTCAAACCCGCAGCCGAGTAGCCATACCGAAGGAGAAAAGACATGGCTTCCATCGCACGTGTCCGCGAAAGAGCGGAAGAACAGTCGTCCAGCATGAGCGCCGATCAGCAGGCCATGATCCGCATGCTCGCAAATGACCTGCACCGTCTGAACCATGCCGTCATGCAGGCAGTTGAGGCGGGGGTATCCGTCGAGCTCGTGCGCTCCGCCCGCCACCATGGCGGCAACGGCAATTGGGGCGATCTGCTGATCCCGGTTATCGTCGCCAACCGGACGTAAAATTCGAGATGGCGGCGCCTGCAGCGCCGCCATCTGCATCACTCGACGTAACTGTTCCCGTCCTAAGGGCAGCATAATAAGTATCCGCTCATTGGGGATCACGGATCCCCTCCGAAGCCATTGCTGCTGTTGTCATCGACCTAGCTGCGGGTGGCGCGTTTTCCCGCGAAAAGATCGGAGTAGCTTTTCAGCAGCTTCGTTATTCGGTCGGCCACCGTGCGGATTTCCGGGCGGTGTCGGTCCTCGTTGTTCATCACGATCCACTGCCCATGCCGCAGCTCTGTCAGTTCGCCGCCATGCCGCTGCAGATCTGTGTCGAGATCACCGACAAAACAAGGCAGGACCGCCTTCCCCGCGCCCGCACGAACGAGATCCGGGAGCGAACGAGGCCTATTGACCGTCGCCACTATGGATTCCGACGCATGACGGTAAGGCCAGCGAAGATAGGCGGAAATGGCGTCGCCCTCGGCTACCGCGATCCATCGGTTCTCCACCTCGCCGGCATTGCGCCGGACATAAACGGCATAGGCGACGTCGCCAAGGCGCCGCGCGGCAAGATTGGATTCGTCCGGTTCGAAAGCACGCATACCGATGTCGCTCTCGCGGTAGGCAAGATTTGCCCGCGTCTCGCCGATCGTCAGTGCGATGTGGAAACCATCGGCGGGCGTTCGGATCGCGGAGAAATTCTCGGTCAGCAGCCAGGCCACCCATGTACCGGCTGCGATCTTCACCGTCGTGCCGCCCTCGCCGGCCTGGCGCCAGGCATCCACTTTCCGCGCGGCCGCCTCCATCTCCTGAAGGTGATCGACGAGCATCTGGCCATCGGCTGTCAGGCGGTAGCCGGTCTGACTGCGACCGAAGAGCGTCCGCCCCGTTTCCTGCTCCAGTTCAAGCATGCGCCGGCCGATGGTAGCAGGGCTCAGACCGCTTGCCGAACTTGCTCCGGTCAGCCCCCCAAGGCGAGCGACCTCCAGAAAAAGCTGATAGGAATCCCATGGAGTGTTTTTCATTGGTGAAAAACATAATCGGATTTTAGTTGTTTATGAAGCGATTTTTGGTGTGTAGTTGAAGGGATGTCTTGAACGGAGGACATCACATGATCGACCAGATCACCGTCGCAAATCTCCTCGCGGCCTCACACGGCCTGCCAATCCACCGGCGCGCACGAAGCGAGAACGATTTCTACGAAGAGTTTGGAAACTCGCTTGTCGCGCGCTTTGCTGCGTGGCTCGCAAGGATCGGCCCAAAAGAGAAAGAGAACCGCGCGTCGCCGGCGCGATCCTCCACCATTACCTCAAGCTGCGAGCCCAGTCAGGCCGCCTGCCTCATCCGGCCCTGAGCCTGTCGCGATCCTTCGATCCTAAACTGATGCAATAGGCTCATCAGCAGATCGGCCTCGTCGGCGAGCTGGCGGCTGGCCTGGGTTGTCTCCTCGACCATCGAGGCATTCTTCTGCGTCATCTGATCCATAGCGTTGACGGAACCATTGACCTCCTGCAGCGCTGCAGACTGATCCTGGCTTGCGGTGGCGATCGTCTCGACATGCTTGCTGATCGCGATAATCTCTTGGCTGATCGAAGCGAGCACGCTGCCTGTCTTCTGCACCAGCGCCGAGCCCGCCGTGACCTCCTGGCTGGATTTCTCGATCAGGCCCTTAATCTCCCGCGCGGCCTCGGCCGAGCGCTGCGCCAGTTCGCGGACTTCCTGAGCTACCACCGCGAAGCCCTTGCCTGCCTCTCCGGCGCGCGCGGCTTCAATACCGGCGTTAAGCGCCAGAAGATTCGTCTGAAAGGCAATGTCATCGATGACTTCGATGATCTGCTCGATCTGCTGCGAAGCCTGCTCGATGCGGCCCATGGCGGCAACGGCATCGCTGACGACGGCGCCGGAGCTGTCCGCCGTCTTCTTCGTCACGGCAACGGCATTGTTTGCTTCGCGGGCACGCTCAGCGGACGAACGTACGGTCACGGTGATCTCTTCGACGGCAGCGGCGGTTTCTTCCAGGCTCGCCGCCTGTGCTTCCGTGCGCTTGGAAAGCTCGCCGGCGGAGGTCAGCATCGCACCGCTGTTGCGCTGGATGGCATTGGCGTTATCGCGAATTTGAACCAGGGTATCCTGCAGGCGGACGAGCGACGCGTTGAAATCGACGCGAAGCCGTTCGAGCCGGCCGACAAAAGGCGTCTCGATCGTCTGCGAGACATCCCCCCGGGCGAGACGTCCGAGGCCCGCTGCGAGCTGGTTGACCGCAAAGTCGATCTGACCGTCGAGCGAACGCTTATCGGCGTCGTTGCGGGCACGCTCAGCTTCGCTCAGCGCCCGTTGTTCGGCAGCCTGGGTCTCGAGCTCCTGCCGGGCCCTGGCGCTATCGCGGAAAGCTTCCAGCGCGCGGCCGATCTCGCCGAATTCGTTCTTCTTCTCAACGCAGGGTATCGTGCCGTCGAGCTTACCTGCGGAGATCGCGTGAACGGTGTTCGTTAGCCCAAGCAGCGGCTTGACGGACGATCGGATCGCGAAGAAGGCCAGCACGCCGACAAGCAACATCACCGCAGCGCCCACTCCGACGACCAGAGCCTGCAGATGATTGAGCCGGGCGTAATAGACTTCCATCGGAATGCCGATGAAGAGGATACCGACATTGGCGCCCGCCGCACTCCTGACCGGGAAGTAACCGGTCATGAAATTGCGGCCGAAGAGCTGTGCCGGGCCGTAGTAGGTTTTCCCCTGGGAAAGAACCGGTTGCGCCGGGTGATCGGCGGCAAGCTTGGTCCCGACGGCGCGGCTGCCGTCTTCCTTCTTCACGTTGGTCGAAACGCGGACATAGTCCGTGCCTTGCTTCTGAAAAATCGTGGCGACGCCTGCGATCGACTGGGCCGTGCGATCGACCAGAGCATGATCCTTGAGTTCGGGAATGGCATCTTCCGTGACCGAGAAGAGTTCATCGTCCCTCACGCCGATAGCCGCGCCCGCGTCCGCTGCGCCATAGAGTACGGCCATCGTGCGGCTCGCTCCCTTGGCATCCGAGACGGCGCTCTCCATGACGTAACGGCTGAGATTGTAGTAGGTGACGGCGACGATCGCCGCGGTGCTGCCGGCAAGCAATGCGAGCGTGATCGCAACTACCTGACGCACGATGGACGTCGAAAAGAAACGCGGCATAAAAATCTCCCGCCATGAACTCCCTCAAATTTAAGGGAAAAGCGTTAAGGAAAATTTTCCTTAACGGGGATCGCTTGCATATCAAAGGCAGCATCCTTCGGCGGTCGCCGAGACTGTTCCCTCAACGGGGCCGATCATACGCAAAACAAAAGCGGCCCCGAGACGGAGCCGCTTTCGACTGGCTTGATTAGGCGGTTCACGCCGCGCGGTACATCGCTGTCTCGGCGATGCCTTCGCCGTCGATCTTGAACTGCTGCACGAGGTGGAGAAGCGCATCCGCCTGGCTGGCAAGTTCGCGGCTTGCTGCCGTCGTTTCTTCGACCATCGCGGCATTCTGCTGGGTCATTTGATCCATCTGATTGACAGTCGAATTTACCTCCTGCAATGCGCTCGACTGGTCGTGGCTTGCGCGGGCGATCATCTCGACATGCTGGCTGATGGTGACGATCTGCTCGCTGATCTTTGCGAGGACCGTGCCGGTTTCCTGAACCGAGTGCGAACCGGAGCTGACTTCGGTCGTCGACTTGTTGATCAAGCCCTTGATCTCCTGGGCAGCAGCGGCGGAGCGCTGGGCGAGTTCACGGACTTCCATGGCGACGACTGCAAAGCCCTTGCCCGCTTCGCCGGCTCGCGCGGCTTCGATACCGGCGTTCAGCGCCAGAAGGTTGGTCTGGAAGGCGATCTCGTCGATGACGCCGATGATCTGCTCGATCTGGCGGGAGGCTTCCTCGATGCGGCCCATGGCGTCGATCGCCTTGCTGACGACGGTGGCCGAGTCATCGGCGCTGCGTTTTGCCTGGCGGACGATCTGGTCGGCATCCTTAGCCCGTTCCGCGGAAGAGCGGACCGTAACGGTGATCTCATCGACAGCCGCAGCCGTTTCTTCGAGCGAAGCGGCTTGCTGTTCCGTGCGCCTGGCAAGATCTTCGGCCGACTGGGCCATCTGGTTGCCGTTGCCCTGGATCATTTCGACGTTGTCGCGGATCTGGCTCATGGTCGCCTGGAGGCGCAGCATCGAGCCGTTGAAGTCTTCGCGTAGCTGTTCGAGACGGCCGATGAAGGGCGTGTCGATCGTCGTCGAGATATCGCCCTGCGACATGCGCTCGAGACCGGCGGCGAGTTCGTTGACCGCGAATTCTATCTGGCGGTCCATCTCGCGCTTTTCGGCATCGTTGCGCTGGCGCTCGTGTTCGGCGGCCTGACGCTCTTCGTCGCTCTGCTCTTCGATGCGGATCTTGGAGATCGCATTTTCCTTGAAGATGCCGAGGGCGCGCGCCATGTCGCCGATTTCGTCATGGCGCTGCTCGCCGGAGATATTCGTGTCCAGCGCACCATCGGCGATGCGGCGCATTGCGGCAGTGATCTGGCCGATTGGGCGCTGCAGCGTCAGCACCAGCGCAATGCCGCCGATGATGGAAAGCAGAATCCCGAGCCCGGTCGTGAGAACCGAGATACTGTTTGCCTGAGTGCGCTCCGTACCGGCCGTCTGCTTCTGAAGCTCGGCGAAATCGGTAAGCTTCATCCAGATATCGTCGAGTTCCTGGCGTGCTGCCGCATAAGCGCCGACACGCTGGCTGATTGTATCGACGATCTTCGTGCCGCTCGAAGAAATGTTGGCGAGCTCAGGCTTGATCGCCCCGGAGATGCCCTCGGCGAAACCCATCCCTTTGGCGCTGGCCGCCAGAACTTCAATGTCCTTGTCCAGGCCGTCGATCGCCTGCTGCAGCGCTACCAGATTGTCCTTGCTGGAATTCCCGAGGAAATCGGAAAGGGCGATCTGCAGCGCATAGACGGCGTTTTCCAGCGTGCGGGTGTCTTCGAGAACCGAGTTAGCCTGAGCGATACGTCCGTCGAGCTCGGCAAACTGCTGCGTGGCATCACGCATCTTCTGCGTTGCCGTCAGCTGCGTATAGGTGGAGGTCTGGCGGAAGCGGGAGACCAGACGGTTGAGGTCCGCGACTGTTTCGTCGGTCGGCGCAGCCGTCTCGGAAAGCGTCTTTATATCCTTGATCGTCGAAGCGATGGTATCGACCACGCTCTTCTGGCTGCCCGGCACGGAAATAGAGATGAGGCGCTGGGCATCCGTCATGCCCGGTAGCTGCTTCTTGATGTAGTCGATCTTGTCCTGTGTCGTTGCCGCCTTGTTGAAATCGGTGGCGATGCCGCCGAGGAAATCACCCCCCTTGAGAAGATGATCGGCGGTGCGGAGAATGGTCGTCGCCGCAGTCTCATCACGCCGGACTTTCGTCTGAAGCTCCTCAGCTTGATAGGAAACCATGAAGCGGGTGTTGACCAGGTTCTTTTGCGACTTGTCGATGGCCTTATGGAGGGCGACTTCCTGTTCGTGAAGAGCCCAGAGTTTGCCGACGACATCGGACACATCCTTCGTGCGCCGCGCAGCTTCCGCGAGGCTTTCACGACCGGAAGCATCTTCGCCGATCTGCGCGAGCGTCGCGTCCAGCACGCCCTCTTGTGTCTGGAGGTCGGCAAGCAGCTTGTCGCGCGACTTCTCATTTGCCGTGCGCAGGAAGTCGTCCATCGAACCGTAGAGATCCTTGAATCCGCTCAGCGACTGCAGAACGCTGTTCGATATCTCCATGCGCCCTTGCAGAAGTCCCGACGCGTAAAGGCCAGTCAGGCCAACCGCGGAAATGCTGATCACAAAGGGCAGAACGAAGATAAGTACCTTGGTCTTGATCTTGAAGCGCGAAAGGATCTTGTCAATAAACATGTCGGTTCCGGCCTTCCATACACACTCCTCCCGCAGGCCTGACGACAGCGCCTGCCGAGTGCATCTCGAGCTGATTTCTTGTGGACTCTGGGAACCCGACGGATCAGGCGGCAGTCATTGCCAATACGCTTCCGTAAGAAGGAAACGCCCAATATTCATCGGCAATTCTGACCGAACATCTATTAATATTCGGATAAGCGCTTAAGGCGGGATCAGGTATGCCGCGGGCAAGCATAAATAAGCACTGCGGCAGGCAAACGCTCTTCGTGAAATAGGATGGAAGAGATCAGATCGCGTGAGAGATCAGAAATGCGATCACGGCTGCGGTTGCGCCGGTCGCGAGCATCAGAAAGCGGAGGGTGACGAGCTTTGTATCAGGCTTGGCCTGAGCGATTGCAATGGCGCGGGCGCGTCGTGTGTTCCTGTTCATGCGAGAACCTCACTTCCTTCATAACTCAACAATCCACTAAAATGGCTTGCCGGTAAAGCTTAATTTAGGAAGCTCTTTCCAAACCACCATTGGGACACGATGGCGCACCCTTCTTAAGAAGTCTTGAATCTCTTTCTCCAGATCCGTGCCTATCTATAAGGATTCGCCAGCGGCAAAGCCCGAAGCCCAGGCCCACTGGAAGTTATAGCCGCCAAGCCATCCGGTGACGTCGACGCATTCGCCGATGAAATAGAGGCCGGGCACGCCCTTCGCCTGCATCGTCCGGGAATCGAGCCCAGAAGTATCGATGCCTCCAAGCGTCACTTCGGCCGTGCGATAGCCTTCCGAGCCGGACGGCTTGATCTTCCAGTTCTGCACGGCATCGCAAAGGCGGGCGAGTGCCTTGTCGGCAAGGTCGGCCATCTTGCCCGAGATGCCTTCCCGCTCCGTCACATATTGTGCCAGCCGTTTCGGCAGGATTTCGCCGAGTGCCGTCTGTGCCGACTGGCGGCCGTTCTCCTGCTTGGCTTTCTTCAGATGCAGCAGCAGATCCACATCAGGCTCGATATGGACGGCGATCTCGTCTCCCTCGCGCCAATAGGACGAGATCTGGAGGATTGCCGGTCCGCTGAGGCCGCGGTGGGTAAAGAGCAGCGCCTCGCGAAAGCCGGTTTTTCCATGCCGGATTTCGGAAGGTGCCGAGATGCCCGAAAGCGCAGCAATGCTTTCCAGCAAGATCGGATCGAGGGTCAGCGGCACGAGGCTCGGGCGGGTTTCGACAAGACCCAGCCCGAATTGCTCGGCGATGCGGTAGGCAAAACCCGTCGCGCCCATCTTCGGAACCGATTTGCCGCCGGTCGCCACGACGAGCGCGGCGCATTCATGTTCGCCATCGGAGGTCCGGATCCGAAAACCGTCACCGCTTTTTTCGACAGCCTGTATCTCAGTCTGCAGTTGCAGCTCAGCACCCGCAGCTCTCATCTCGTCGAGCAGCATCCGGATGATGTCCTTGGCGCTATCATCGCAAAAGAGCTGGCCGAGCGTCTTTTCGTGCCAGGAGATTCCGTGCCGATCGACCATGGCGATGAACTCGGCCGGGCTGAAGCGTGCGAGTGCGGATTTGCAGAAGTGCGGGTTCGCCGAAAGGAAGTTCTTCGGGCCGGCGTTGACATTGGTAAAGTTGCAGCGCCCGCCGCCCGAGATCCGGATCTTCTCGCCCGGCGCCTTCGCGTGATCGAGCACGACGACCGAGCGGCCGCGTTGCCCGGCGCGGATGGCGCACATCATTCCGGCGGCGCCCGCGCCTATCACGATCACGTCGCTCTTGCGTCTCAAACCCATTTTCCTCTGCGAAGGCGCCTTCTTTTTCCATCAGACGGCGAAAGTCAACGCCACCTCTCGCCAATTGCCAAACTCCGGTTATGATGGCCTTTCGATCAACGCGAACATGTGTGTCATGTCACCAAAAAAGACTACGCTGAAGCCTGCCAGAAACGTGCCTGCCTCCACGAAAATTCCTCCGGATCCCGGATCTTCGCGCGGTGTGGCAAACTGGAAGGAAGCGGCGCAGTGGCTTCGCGCACGTGGTATCGAGGACATCGAATGCATCACCCCGGACCTCGCCGGAGTTCCGCGCGGCAAGATGATGCCGACCTCGAAATTTACCTCGAATACGTCGCTCGCCTTACCCTCGGCGATCTACCGGCACACAATCTCCGGTGAATATCCGGAGGAGACCGAAAGCTTCCGTTACGAGCCGCGCGACAGCGACCTCAAGTTGATGCCTGATCTTTCGACGCTCTCCGTGGTTCCATGGGAGACAGATCCGACGGCGCAGGTGATCTGCGATATCGTCAATTCGGAAGGCGAGGAAGTTCCCTATACGCCGCGCAACCTCCTCAAGCGGATCATGGGGCTATATGCGGAACGCGGCTGGAAGCCGGTCGTCGCACCAGAGATCGAATTCTATCTGGTCGCCAACAACGATGACCCCGATTATCCGCTGCGGCCGCCGAAAGGCCGTTCCGGCCGCTCCATCCTCGGCGGTCAGGGCTACTCGATCGCCGGCATCAACGAATTCGACGAACTGATCGACGATATCTATCACTTCTCCGAGAAGCAGGGCCTCGAGATCGACACGCTGATCCATGAAGAAGGCCCGGCGCAGCTTGAGATCAACCTGCGCCACGGCAACCCGATCGAGCTTGCCGACCAGGTCTTCATGTTCAAGCGCACCATCCGTGAGGCTGCGTTGAAGCACGATATCTACGCGACGTTCATGGCGAAGCCGATGCAGGGCCAGCCAGGCTCGGCGATGCATATCCATCAGTCGGTCGTCAATATCGAGACCGGCAAGAACGTATTTTCCAATCCCGACGGATCGGCTTCGAAACAATTCTTCCACTTCATCGGCGGCATGCAGAAATACGTGCCGAGCGCACTTGTGATGCTGGCGCCCTACGTCAATTCCTACCGGCGCCTTGCACCGAACATGTCCTGCCCGGTCAACAACGCCTGGGGCTACGACAACCGCACGACGGCATTCCGCGTTCCGGTTTCCGATCCGCAGGCGCGACGCGTGGAAAACCGTCTGCCGAGTTCCGATGCGAACCCATATCTGGCGCTCGCCGCCTCACTGGCTTCGGGCCTCCTCGGCATCATGAAGGAGATCGAGCCCACGGCACCGACCGAAGACGCGGCCAACGAGGGGTCTATCGACCTTCCCAGGGGCCTGCTCGAGGCCGTGGCTCTGCTGGAAGACGAGCCGGCATTCGAGGAGGTGTTCGGCGAGGAATTCATCGGCCTCTATGCTGGCGTGAAGCGAGGCGAATTCGAGACCTTCATGCAGGTGATCAGCCCCTGGGAACGCGAATTCCTGCTGCTCAACGTATGAGGAGGCCCGCCTCATGACGGTGCAAGAGAACTGGCAGAGCCCAATCGCGCCCGGCGTTTCCTGGTATCAGGCAACGGTGGGCGAGCGGCCGACCTATCCCGAGCTCGATGGGTCGAAGACATGCGACGTCGCCATCGTCGGCGGCGGCTATACCGGTTTGCAGGCGGCTTACAACCTGGCAAGAGCCGGCGTTTCGGTTGTACTGATCGATGCCTGCCGCTTCGGCGACGGGGCATCCGGCCGCAACGGCGGACAGCTTGGCACCGGCCAGCGCGCGTGGCCGGAGGAACTTGAAGAGAAGATCGGTCACGAGCGTTCCAAGGCGCTCTTCGACCTTGCCGAAGCCGCCAAGAGACATCTCCTCGACTTCGCGAACGAGCATCAGATCGATATCGAGTTCATGCCGGGCCAGATGAATGTCTCGCATAAGGCGAGCTACAAGCGTTTCTATTCCGAGAACGCGGAAATCGCCGCCCTGCGTTACGACTATCCGCATCTGCGTTTCATGGATGCGGAGGAGACGCAGGAGCGTCTCGGCTCGAAGCGCTACTACTGCGGCGTGCGCGATACGGGCACCGGTCATATTCATCCGCTGAAATTGTTGATCGGGCTGGCGCGCGTTGCGGCCAATGCCGGGGCTGAGCTTTTCGAAATGACCAAGGCGACGGCCATCCGTCAAGGCAGCGGCAAGGTGACGATCGAAACGCCGAGAGGCCTGATCAACGCCGACCGTGCGCTGATCGCATGCAACGGCTATATCGGCAATCTGGAGCCGGTGACGGCAAGCCATGTCATGCCGATCCGCTCCTTCATCGGCGCTACCGTGCCGCTTGACCAATATCCAGCCGTGCTTCCCGGCGGCGAGGCCGTCGCGGACTCGCGTTTCGTCGTGCGCTATTTCCGAAAATCGAGGGACGGAAGGCTGCTCTTCGGAGGCCGCGAGGCGTACACCTCAGACAACCCGCGCGATATCAGCAAACATATCCGGCGCCAGATCGCCGAGATCTACCCAGCTCTCGAGGAGATCGAAATCACTCATGCCTGGGGCGGTTCCGTCGGCATAACGATGCCGCGCCAGCCCTTTGTGCGCGAAGTCATGCCGGGCGTTACCTCGATCGGTGGTTATTCGGGCCATGGAGTGATGTTGTCAAATTACTGCGGCAAACTTTATGCAGAAACAGTACTGGGAAAGTCGGCCGATCTCGAGCTCTTCAAGTCACTCGATATCCCGGCGTTCCCCGGGGGTGCGACAATGCGCGCACCACTGCTGTTCCTGGCTTTGTCATGGTTTGCGCTACGGGATAAGTTTTAACGCGATTGCGGGATTTCCTCGTTGGGCAATTCGCTCTAAAACCGGGAGCCGACAAATTCATCGCATCGAACGCTGGCTTTTTTAAATCGATTAGATTAAAAGGCCGCAACCAGCCTGATTGAGAGAAAAGCTCATGAGCAGCCAGATCATTCCCGTTGAACCCTTCGACTGCGTCGTCTTCGGCGGCAGCGGCGACCTTGCCGAGCGCAAGCTCCTTCCTGCCCTTTATCATCGCCAGATTGAGGCTCAGTTCACCGAGCCGACACGCATTATCGGCGCTTCGCGCAGCCCGCTTTCCAATGACGAATACCGGAAGTTCGCGCAGGATGCCCTCAAGGAGCATCTCAAAAAGGGCGAATATAACGAGGAAGAGGTCGAAAAATTCTGCCGGCGCCTCCACTACGTTCCCGTCGATGCACGGTCGGACGCCGGGTGGGATCAGCTCAAGAAGCTGCTCGATGAAGGCAAGGATCGCGACCGCGCTTTCTATCTCGCCGTCGCGCCGGCGATCTTTGGCGACATCTCGCAGAAGCTTGCCGAGCACAAGCTGATCACGAAGGCGTCGCGTATCGTCGTCGAAAAGCCCATCGGCCGTGATCTTTCCTCGGCACGGTTGCTGAACGACACAATCGGCCGCGTCTTCAAGGAAGAGCAGATCTTCCGCATCGACCATTATCTCGGCAAGGAAACGGTGCAGAACCTGATGGCGCTGCGCTTTGCAAACGCCCTTTACGAGCCGCTGTGGAACGCCAATTACATCGATCACGTGCAGATCACCGTTGCCGAGGCTGTCGGCCTCGAGGGCCGCGCCGGTTACTACGACACCGCCGGCGCATTGCGTGACATGGTGCAAAACCACATTCTGCAGCTTCTCTGCCTCACCGCCATGGAAGTTCCGGGATCGATGGATTCCGAAGCGGTTCGCGACGAGAAGCTGAAGGTGCTGCGCGCCCTGAAGCCGATCGATGCCTCCAACGTCGAACAGGTGACCGTTCGCGGGCAATACCGCGCCGGGGCTTCCGGCAGCGGCCCTGTCAAGGGCTACCTCGAAGAGCTTGAGGGCGGCGTATCCAACACCGAAACCTTCGTTTCCATCAAGGCCGAGATCAACAACTGGCGCTGGGCAGGCGTTCCGTTCTTCATCCGCACCGGCAAGCGGCTCGCTGGCCGCGTGTCGGAAATCGTCATCACGTTCAAGCCGATCCCGCACGCAATCTTTGATCAGGCGGCCGGACGCATCAGCCAGAACCAGCTCATCATCCGGCTGCAGCCGGATGAGGGCGTCAAGCAGTCGCTGATGATCAAGGACCCTGGCCCAGGCGGCATGCGCCTGCGCAACGTCTCTCTGGACATGAGCTTTGCGGAAGCGTTCCATGTGCGCAATCCGGACGCCTACGAGCGCCTGCTGATGGACGTTATCCGCTCCAACCAGACACTCTTCATGCGCCGCGACGAGGTCGAGGCCGCTTGGCAGTGGGTCGATCCGATTCTCAAGGGTTGGGAAACGACCGGCCAGCTCGTTCAGGGCTACACCGCTGGCACCTGGGGCCCGAGCCAAGCCATTGCGCTTATCGAGCGTGACGGCCGCACCTGGCACGACAACATTTAGGAGCACTAGCGATGGCCGCGACCATGCATGCTTTTGCCAATGCCGCAGATCTTGCCCGCAGCCTTGCGGACAAGGTGGTGGAGAGGCTTTCGGCCGCGATCGCCGCGCGCGGTGCGGCGAGCATTGCCGTGTCCGGCGGCTCGACGCCGAAGGCGTTCTTTCAGGAGCTGTCTACCCGCGATCTCGACTGGGGCAAGGTGACGGCGACGCTTGTCGACGAGCGCTTGGTCCCAGCCGACAATGATCGTTCGAACCACCTTCTGGTCGCGGACAATCTGCTGCAGAACAAGGCGAAAGCGGCGCGCTTCGTGCCGCTCTACCAGAAGGCGGGCTCCGCCGAAGAGGCGGCGAAGCTTGCGACTGTCGAGACGAAAGCGATCGGCAATCCGTTCGACGTGGTGATCCTCGGCATGGGTGGCGACGGCCACACCGCATCGTTCTTTCCCGGCGGCAACAACCTTGCCGTGGCGCTCGATCCGGCGACGCCGCGTGGCCTCATTTCCATGGAGGCGGAGGGTGCCGGCGAGCCTCGGCTGACCTTCACCTTCTCCAGCCTCCAGGATGCCGGGCTCCTGGTGCTCCATATCGAAGGCAACGGCAAGAAGGACGCCCTGACGAAAGCCGAAGGGGCCGGAGACGAGTCGGAGATGCCAATTCGCGCCGTTCTGCGGCGGGCAGTGACGCCGGTCGATATCTACTGGGCTCCGTAAGACCAAGCCTCCGGGCCGAGCCGCGAACGTACAATTTGAACAGCAACCAAGGCAGGATAACTCCCATGTCCGCTAACGCACGCATATCTGCGATCACGTCCCGCATTGTCGAGAGATCGAAACCGACACGCGAGCGATATCTCGAGCGCCTGCATGCCGCGGCTTCCAAGGGCGTCCAGCGCTCGATCCTTGGCTGCGCCAACCTTGCCCACGGCTTTGCGGTCTGTTCCCCCGCCGAGAAGGATGCGCTGGCGGGTGAGCGCGTGCCCAACCTCGGCATCATCACCGCCTATAACGACATGCTTTCGGCCCACCAGCCGTTCGAAACCTATCCAGCGATTATCCGCGAAGCCGCCGCCGAAGCGGGCGGCATTGCCCAGGTCGCCGGCGGCGTTCCGGCCATGTGCGACGGCGTCACGCAGGGCCAGCCGGGCATGGAGCTCTCGCTGTTTTCCCGTGATCTGATCGCCATGTCTGCCGGCGTCGGTCTCTCGCACAACATGTTCGATGCCGCGCTCTTCCTTGGCGTGTGCGACAAGATCGTGCCCGGCCTCGTCATCGCCGCGCTCTCCTTTGGGCACCTGCCATCGATTTTCGTTCCGGCGGGGCCGATGACGAGCGGGCTGCCGAACGATGAGAAATCGCGCGTTCGCCAGCTTTATGCAGAAGGCAAGGTCGGCCGCGCCGAGCTGCTGGAGGCCGAGTCCAAGTCCTATCACGGCCCCGGCACCTGCACCTTCTACGGCACCGCCAACTCCAACCAGATGCTGATGGAGATCATGGGCTTTCATCTGCCCGGTTCTTCCTTCGTCAATCCCGGCACGCCTTTGCGCGAAGCGCTGACGCGCGAGGCCGCCAAACGCGCTCTGGCGATCACCGCACTCGGCAACCAATTCACGCCGGCCGGCGAGATGATCGATGAACGCTCCATCGTCAACGGCGTCGTCGGCCTGCATGCGACGGGCGGCTCCACGAACCACACGCTGCATCTCGTCGCGATGGCGCGCGCCGCTGGCATCCAGCTCAGCTGGCAGGACATTGCCGAACTCTCCGAAGAAATCCCCCTGCTCGCCCGCGTCTACCCGAACGGCTTGGCGGACGTGAACCATTTCCACGCCGCAGGCGGCATGGGCTTCCTCATCAAGGAACTGCTGAAAAAAGGCATGCTGCACGACGACGTGCGCACAGTCGTCGGCCAGGGGCTTCAGGCCTACACGATCGACGCACGCCTGGGACACAACGGCACTGTCGTCCGCGAGCCCGCGCCGGAAAAGAGCCACGATTCCAAGGTGCTTGCCAGCATCGAAACGCCCTTCCAGGCGAATGGCGGCCTGAAGATGCTGCGCGGCAATCTCGGCAAGGCGGTCATCAAGATTTCTGCAGTAAAGCCGGACCGCCATATCATCGAGGCGCCCGCCATCGTCTTCCACAGCCAGCAGGAGCTGCAGGACGCCTTCAAGGAGGGCAAGCTGAACCGTGATTTCATGGCGGTCGTGCGCTTCCAGGGACCGAAGGCGAACGGCATGCCGGAACTGCACAAGCTGACACCGCCGCTCGGCGTGTTGCAGGACCGCGGTTTCCACGTTGCGCTCCTCACCGACGGGCGCATGTCCGGTGCTTCGGGCAAGGTTCCGGCCGCGATCCACGTCACGCCGGAAGCTGTCGAAGGCGGGCCGATCGCCCGTATTCAGGACGGCGACATCATCCGCCTCGATGCTGTCCGCGGCACGCTGGAAGTCCTCGTCGACGCAGCCACCATGGCGGAGCGTGAGCCGGTGACGGCCGATCTGTCCGACAACGAATTCGGCATGGGCCGCGAGCTCTTCGCCCCGTTCCGCCGGGCCGTCGGCGCCTCGGACCACGGTGCGACCGTCCTCTTCCACTGAAGAAAAAGCCCGCGACGCAATCGCGGGCTTTTTCAAGTGCAATGTGCTCCGATCAGCCGCGAACGTCGAGAACGTAATCGCGATGGGCCGGATGCGTGCTGTAGACGAATATCTTGTTCATCTCCTTCTGCGTCAGCATGCGCAGGAACCGCACTTCGATGGTGTTGTTGGCGTTTACCCGCATCAGCATGCAGCCGACTTTTGTGATGCGCGCATCCGGAATATCCAGATAAAACTGCTTTGGCAGATTGAACTGCGTCAGGAGGGCGAGCGTTGCGCTGCTCATCGAGATTCGGACGATATCGCAGCGGCGGGATGCCATGTGCATGACACCCTTTTCGGTATATTCGATGCGCGCTGCGTTCATCGTATCCTCCATTCTAAACCGCTGTTCGCGGTCGTACATGAAGGATTCTTCCTTGTTTAGAAAATGCCCTGGCGGCAATGGATTGGATGCACCCACAACCTTAATTCCCCTTAAAAAACGACAGGGAAAAACCTAGCATCGGTTGCTTAACAGAAGGTGATGATCGCATCCCTCAAGGCAGAAAGGAGCAGTCCGGCAATGTAGTCCTACTTTCTGTAAGTGTACCCCTCCGCATCGAAAAGATGCAGTTTCGACCGATCGGCGGCGAACCTCATCTTCTGACCTTTCTTTATGCCGGTTATTCCCGGAATCTTGACGATGATCGGCTCGCCCGGCACCAGCCCCTCGATATAAAGCAACGTCACTTCGCCGAGCGCCTCAACGAGCGCAACCTCGCCCTCGAAAAGGTAATCATCGCCATCGGCGACCTGGAGGTCTTCCGGGCGGACTCCGAAACTTGCTCTTTTGTCCTTCTCTGATCCGGCCGTCGGAATATCAAGCGTGACGGACTTGCCGCCGGTCAGCGTGACCCTCGTCGCGGCGCCGGTTTCGCTGATGGTGGCGGGAATGATGTTCATCGCCGGAGAGCCGATAAACTTTGCAACGAACAGGTTTGCCGGACGCTCATAGAGTTCCAGCGGCGCGCCGACCTGCTCGATGTGCCCGGCCGAGAGCACGACGATCCTGTCCGCTAGCGTCATGGCCTCAACCTGGTCGTGGGTGACGTAGATCATCGTCGTGTCCGCCATCTGCTCACTAAGGCGGGCAATCTCGATACGGGTCGCCACGCGCAGCGCTGCGTCAAGGTTCGACAGCGGCTCGTCGAACAAAAAGACTTTCGGATTGCGGCAAATGGCGCGGCCGATGGCCACGCGCTGGCGCTGGCCGCCGGAAAGCGCCTTGGGGAGGCGGTCGAGGAATTTGGTGAGTTGCAGGGTTTCGGCGGCGGCTCTCACACGCCGATCGATCTCCCTTTTATTCTCGCCGGCGATCTTCATGCCGAAAGCCATGTTGTCGAAGACCGTCATATGCGGATAGAGCGCATAGGACTGGAACACCATGGCGATCCCGCGCTTCGACGGCGGGACCTCGTTGACGAGCTGGCCATCGATGTACATCTCCCCGCCGGTGATCTTCTCGAGGCCTGCAATCATGCGCAGCAGCGTGGACTTGCCGCAGCCGGACGGTCCGACGAAGACGATGAACTCGCCCTGATTGATTTCCAGGTCGATGCCGTGAAGCACGTCCACGGCCCCGTAGGATTTGCGGATATCCTTTAACATAACTCCAGTCATCTGATCCCCTCCCGATTCCTTATGCAAGACGGGCGAAATACGCCCCCCAAGCCGGAATATCGATCCTGTCGCCATAGTTGTTGCTGGTGAAGCCGTGTCCCGTCAGCGCCTGCCATTCTCCCATTGGCAAGGTGACGTTGGTTTCCGCCGGGCTCATATTGAAAATGCAGAGCAGTTGTTCGTTGCCGTATCTGCGCGTGAAGACAAGCGCCTCGCCTTGCGGCGGCTCGAACTCGATCTCGCCCTTGGCGAACGCCGGATACTGCTTCCGGAAGGCGAGGAAGCGGCGGTAGTGCTCAAGCACGGAGTTCTCGTCGCCCTGCTGCACGCTGACGGCGCGCAGGATGTGCTCGACCGGCACCGGCAGCCACGGCTTGACGGTCGAGAAGCCTCCTTGGGCGACCTGACTGTCCCACACCATCGGCGTGCGGCAGCCGTCACGGCCCTTGAATTCCGGCCAGAACTGGATGCCGTAGGGGTCCTGCAGGTCCTGATAGGCGAGGTCAGCTTCCGTCAGACCAAGTTCTTCACCCTGGTAGAGGCAGACGGAACCACGCAGCGTCAGCAGCAGGGAAGCATAGTGCTTCGCGAAGGCGTCGTGATCCGCAACGAGCGAGCCCCAGCGGCTGACATGGCGCATGACGTCGTGATTGGAAAACGCCCAACAGGCCCAGCCGTCGGGGGCAGCAGCACCGAAATCCTTCATCACCTCTTCGACGCGCTCCGGCGCAAGCGGATCGGGAGAAAGAAACTCGAAGGCATAACACATATGCATCTTGTCGTTTCCGGACGTGTATTGGCCGACGATTTCAAGACCCCGCTGGCTGTCGCCCACTTCGCCGACGGCTGCGATTGCCGGAAACTCTTCCAGAACGGCGCGAAAGCGCTTCAGGAACGCCAGGTTCTCGGGCCGGTTCTTGTCGTAGAGGTGTTCCTGGAAATTGTACGGGTTGACTGCCGGCGCGGTCGAGGCGTTGCGGCGTTCCGGCGCCAGCGCGGGATTGTCGCGCAATTCCTTGTCGTGGAAATAGAAGTTGATCGTGTCGAGGCGGAAACCGTCGACGCCGCGCTTCAGCCAGAAGCGGACGACATCGAGCAGCCGGTCCTGGACCTCAAGATTGTGCAGGTTGAGGTCTGGCTGGGAGGTCAGGAAGTTGTGCATGTAATACTGCATGCGGGTGGGATCCCAGGCCCAGGCAGAGCCGCCGAAAATCGACAGCCAGTTGTTCGGCGGCGTGCCGTCCGGCCTTGCATCGGCCCAGACATACCAGTCCGCCTTTGCATTCGTCTTGCTGGAACGGCTTTCGACGAACCAGGGGTGCTGGTCCGAACTGTGCGAGATGACGAGGTCGATCATCACCTTGATCCCGAGGCGATGGGCCTCGGCGATCATCGTGTCGAAATCCACCAGCGTGCCGAAGATCGAATCGACGTTCTCGTAGTCGGAAACGTCGTAGCCGAAATCTCGCATCGGTGAGGTGAAGAACGGCGAAATCCAGATCGCGTCGGCGCCGAGGCCAGCGACATGCGGCAGGCGGGCGGTAATGCCCTTTAGATCGCCGATGCCGTCGCCGTTCGAATCCTGGAAAGAGCGCGGGTAGATCTGATAGATCACAGCGCCGCGCCACCAGTCCTTGTCGACCGTTAAATCAGGTTGGGATTGCATGCTCATGTTTGTTCCTGTGGGATATGCATATTCAATTGGATCAGCCACCCTTGACCGAACCCGCAAGCAGCCCGCGCACCAGATAGCGCTGCAGCCCGAAGAACACCAGCAGCGGTATGACGATGGTGACGAAGGCGGACGCCGTTAGAATTTCCCAGTTGCCGCCGCGGGAACCGAGCAGCGCATTCAGCGCGCCGGTCAGCACGAGGTGCTGCCGGTCGGTTCCGAGGAAGACCATCGCCACAAGCAGGTCGTTCCACACCCACAGGAACTGGAAGATCGCGAAAGACGCGAGAGCGGGGAAAGAAAGGGGCAAGACGATGCGGGTGAAGATTTCGAAATCGCTTGCGCCATCGACGCGCGCGGATTCGATAATCTCCCTTGGCAGACCCGCGATATAGGCGCGCAGCAGATAGATGGCGAGCGGCATGCCGAAAGCAGTATGCGCCAGCCAGATGCCGGCATAGGTCTTTGACGGCACGTCGAAAGCCGAACCCACCATGTTGTAGAGACGCAGCAGCGGGATCAGCGACATCTGCAGCGGCACCACGATAAGGCCGACGACGAGGGCGATCAGCAAGGCGCGGCCGGGGAATTCCATCCAGCTCAGCGCATAGGCGGCGAAGGCCGCAATGAGGATCGGGATGATGGTCGCGGGGATGGTGACAGTCAGAGAGTTGATGAAGGATTGGCCGATCCCCTCGCCGGTCAGAACTGTCTTGTAATTTTGCAGCGTGAATTCCGGAGGCGTCAAAACCGCAAGATAGACGCGGCGGCCGGCATCGTCATCCGTGAAGGGCGCGCTTTTTACGAAGCGATACGTGCCGTCCTCATTGACTTGAAGGCTGAGGCCCTCACCGAGATCAGCGGTCTCGCCCGCCTTGTAGGCCGACGGCTGCTGGATGCGCGTGCCGAAAGCCGTTAGCGAACGGCCCTCCTGGCCCTCCAGCAGATTGCCGGAAATGACGTAGACGGCTCCCTCCTGTTTCTGCTGGTCGGCGGTTCCGACGCGGCCGGCAACCGTGCGCGTCGAGCCGGCAAAGGCGGTCCACCAACCGGAGACAACGATCTGGTTCTTGTCGCGGACGGCGCTGACGAAGATGCCGAGCGTCGGGATCAGCCAGATGATCACGATCAGGAGGACGCAGAAGTGAACGAAGAGACGAGCCGCGCCAATCCTGACGAAGCGTTCCGACAAGGTCATCTCAGTGGCCTCCGAGTTCGCGGTTCGCACGGCGGACGTTCCACACCATGATCGGCGTCACCGCGAGCATGATGATGAGGGCGATGACGGCGCTTCGGCCGGAATCGCCACCGCCGCGGAACAGCCAGTTGAACATCAGATTGGCGAGCACCATCGAATCCCACTGACCGTTCGTCATTGTGAGAACAATGTCGAAAACCTTGAGGACGAGGATGGTGATCGTGGTCCACACCACGGCGATCGTGCCCCAGACTTGCGGCACCATGATGCGCCAGAAGATCTGCCAGCCGTTGGCGCCGTCGATCACAGCGGCCTCGATGGTTTCTTCGGGAATGCCGCGAAGGGCGGCAGAGAGAATGACCATCGCAAAGCCGGTCTGGATCCAGATGAGGATCACCATCAGGAAGAAATTGTTCCAGAAGGGAACGGAGATCCAGACTTGCGGCGAGCCGCCGAAGAGCTGGACGATGGCGTTGAGAAGGCCGATCTGGACGTCGTTGCCGCCGCGGTATTCATAGATGAATTTCCAGATGACCGACGCGCCGACGAAGGAGATCGCCATCGGCATGAAGACGATGCTCTTTGCAATATTCCCCCACCAGATGCGATCGGTCATGACTGCGATGACGAGGCCGAAGAACGTGCAGGCGGCCGGAACGACGGCGAGCCAGAGGATGTTGTTGAAGATCGATTGGCGGAATTCGCGGTCATTGTACGCCCACTGATAGTTGGCAAAGCCTACGAAGTTCGAGCCTGAGCGATCGTAGAACGACAGGATGAGCGTCGCGATGACCGGGTAGACGAGATAGACAATCAGCAGAAACAACGCCGGCCCGATAAACAGCCAGGGGCGAATCATGCCCCGGCGGTTCAGGTTGCGCGCAGCCGAGTGGATGTCGCCGTCCTTGACCGGTAGCGCCAGATCGAGAAGCTTGTTCGAGAAATAGAAATAGGCGGAGCAGGCAAACACCGCCACGATCACAACGCCCAACGCGGAAACTATCTGCGACAGCATTCGTCCCTCCCCCTGCTACTTGTCGACCCTGAAAGGCTGGCGCCGGTTACCGTCAACGTCTTTGTTGCGCTGATCAAATTGTCCGGCGCTGTCCGGTCCCCATGCTTCCGGCCACCCATGCCAAATGCCGCGGGTTGCCCCGCGGCACCGGCTCACGACGGTTACTTGATGGCGTCCCAAGCGGCCTGGATTTCCTTACCGGTATCTTCCGCCGACTTGCCGCCGACAAAATCGACCATGCCGGTCCAGAACGCACCCGCCCCGATCTTGCCAGGCATCAGGTCCGAACCGTCGAAACGGAAGGTCGTAGCTGTCGTCAGGATCTCGCCTTCCCTCTTCATCTGATCATTGGCATAGGCTGCCGTGCTCACCCCCTTGTACGGCGTCAGGAAGCTCGACTGCGCCATCCAGACCTCATGTGCGATCGGCGTCTTCAGGAAGTCGACGAAGGCGCGCGCCGCCTTGGAGTCCTTGGTGATGGTCACGAGCGTACCTGCGCCGAGAACCGGCTTGCCGAGATCCGCATGCGCCGCGTAGGTCGGCAGGTAGAAGAAGTCGACGTCCTGGCCGAGCTTCGTGCCTTCCGGGAAGAAGGAGGGGATGAACGAAGCCTGGCGGTGCATGTAGCACTTCGGCGGAACGGCGAAGAGGCCCTTCGGGCTGTCGCGGAAATCGGTTGCCGCCACCGCGGCAACGCCGCCATCGACATACTTCTCATTCTTGGCGAACGAGCCGAATTCCTCGATCGCAGCAACAACGGCGGGATCGGTGAACTTCACCTCGTTGGTGGTCCACTTATCGTAAACCTCTGGCTTCTGCTGGCGCAGCATGATGTCTTCGATCCAGTCGGTCGCCGGCCAGCCGGTGGCGCCGCCCGAGCCCAGACCGATGCACCACGGAACGCCGCCGTCCTTGACGATCTGATCCGACAGGGCATGCAGCTCTTCCATGGTGGTCGGGATCTTGTAGCCCGCTTCCTTGAAGTTCTCCGGCACATACCAGACGAGCGACTTCAGGTCGGCCTTGTAAGGGAAGGCATAGAAGGCTTCCTTGCCATCCTTGCCCTTGTAGGTGCCGTAACCGACCCAGCTATCGCCGGCGCCGTAGTTATCCTTCACCCATTTGGAGTTCTCGTCGCCGAGCGGCGTCAGGAAGCCCTTGCTGGCCAGATCGGCCAGAAGACCGGGCTGCGGCAGAATGGCAACGTTCGGCGGAGAGCCCGCCTGCGTATCGATGACGATCTGCTGTTCGTAGTTTTCGGATGACGAGTAAGTGGCGTCAACGCCGGTCGCTTCCGTGAAATAGGCAAGAATGCTGCGGAAAAAGGCTTCGTCCTCGCCGCGCCACGGTCCGAAGATCGTCAGCGGCTGGCCTTTCAGGTCGGCGTGAGCGGCCTTGAAATCGTCGTAGCTCTTCCAGTTGAACTTCGCGTCCTCGCCCGGAGCGAATTTCAGGTCGGCAGCGGAAGCCGCTCCGGCAAAAAGCGCAGCCGCGGCGACGCCCATCAAAAGGATCTTCTTCATGTGATCAACCTCCCATCACAATCGCAATCACGCTTTCGCCCTCCTCAGGAATTCTCAAAGCGCTTTGACACATCACGCATTTCAACTCCCGGCAGAAAAGAGTCAAGTGATTTCGAAAATAAGCAAAATGAAGTGTCTAAGTTGTAGAATGCAAGCGCGCCTCACGGGAATATGGAGCGATTTTTCTTGAGTCAAGCGCCGCAGCTGGTACATAATTTAAAGCGCTTTGGGAGCACGGGGGATGCGCCCAAAGCCTTTAGAGAGGAATCATAACACGTGAATCTCAAACAGCTATCGGAATTGCTCGGTCTTTCGCAGACGACCGTCAGCCGCGCGCTCAACGGCTACCCCGAAGTCAATGAGGCGACCCGCGAGCGCGTCCTTCGCGCCGTCAAGGAAACCGGGTACCGGCCGAACAAGGCCGCGCAACGCCTTGCGACCGGCAAGGCGGGCTCGATCGGGCTGGTGATGCCGACCGCCCCCGGTCATCAATCAGACGTGCACTTCGGCGAATTCCTGGCCGGGCTTGGCGAGGAATCCGTAAGGCATGACTTCCATTTCGTCATCATGCCAGCGCATCCGGATGACGAAGTGGCGGCCCTTCGCCGCCTTGCGATAAGCGGCAACGTCGACGCCCTCTTCATAGCTTATATGCGTGGCCATGACCCGCGGCTCGTGATGCTGAAATCGCTGTCGATGCCCTTCATCGTCCATGGTCGATCGTTCGGCTCGGAGCCGGACTACCCCTATCTCGATATCGACAACGAGGCGGCTTTCTACGATGCGGCGAAACTGCTCCTGCAGCTCGGCCATAGGCACTTCGCGCTGATGAACGGCCCCGCGCATCTCGATTTCGCGATCCGGCGCAAGAATGGCGTGGTCACAGCACTTGGCGAGCGCGGACTGGAGCTTTCCGAAAACCGCACGAGCCACACGCCGATGACGGACGAGGAAGGTCTCATCGCCATGGAGCGCTTCCTGCAGCTTCCGGAGAGACCGACGGCCATTCTCTGCTCGAGTACGGTGCTTGCCCTCGGGGCGATCCAGGCCATCAATCAGGCTGGTCTCAAGCTCGGCGAGGATATTTCGCTGATCGCGCATGACGACGTGCTGCCGCTGCTGAAGCCGGAAAATTTCTCCGTGCCGCTAACGACCACTCGTTCGTCGCTGCGCGCAGCGGGCGCGCGCATCGCCCAGCGGCTCATCGGCACCGTCACGCAGTCCGGTCCTTTCCCCGAGCATGAACTTTGGAAGGCAGAGCTGATCGTCAGGGCCTCGACCGGCCCTGCCCCGGGCTAAACATCAGAATATCGGCGGCGTCTGGCGTGCCGAGCGATACGCGGCAATGACCGTATTGGCCATCAGCATGGCGATGGTCATCGGGCCGACCCCGCCTGGGACGGGCGTGATCACCCCAGCAACCTTTTCCACCTCGGCGAAGGCGACGTCGCCGACGAGCCGCGTCTTTCCGTCACCCTTTTCCGGAGCTGCAACGCGGTTGATGCCGACGTCGATGACCGTGGCGCCGGGTTTCACCCAATCGGCCCTGACCATCTCCGGACGACCGACGGCGGCGACCAGGATATCGGCATTGCGGCAGACCGCAGGCAGGTCCTTGGTGCGCGAGTGGGCGATCGTCACGGTCGCATTGGCATTGAGCAGCAGCTGCGCCATCGGCTTGCCGAAGAGGTTCGAGCGGCCGATGACGACGGCATTCAGGCCTGACAGGTCCTCGCCGTGCACGCGACGGACGAAGACCATCGCGCCAGCCGGCGTGCAGGAGACAAGACCGGTGGCCAGATCGCCGGTCGCGAGCTTTCCGGCATTGACGACATGAAGGCCGTCGACGTCCTTTTCCGGCAGGATCGATTGAATAATCGGTTCGCTGTTCAAAGGCTTCGGCAGCGGCAGCTGCACGAGAATGCCGTGGATCGACGGATCGGCGTTAAGAGAAGAGACGAGCGCCGCAAGATCTTCCTGCGTCGTCTCCGCCGGCAAGGTGTGCTGAACGGATTTGAAGCCGCTTTCCTTCGCCATCTTGCTCTTCGAATTGACGTAGGCGTGGCTTGCCGGATCGTCGCCAACGATTACGACTGCAAGACCGGCTTTGACGCCGCTCTGCTTTTCAAGTGCGGCGGTCGCCATCTTCACGGTTTCGATTACGGAACCGGCCACCTGCTTGCCATCGATCACTGTCGCCACGCGATTCTCCTGCCATGCCATGGCGCCAAGCTAGGCGTTCATGCGCCGTGCTGATTGCCTCAGAACGCCCTATCCTGCCTAAAAACGGCAAATGCAAGAGCAATGATGCCGCATCGCAAGATCAACGGCGGCCCGGACCGTAGGATTGTAGCCTGTCGCGCAGGCTCTCGAGCTGGTCGCGCAACTGCTCAAGTTCGTCGACCTGCGGCTCCGGTGGTTCCGCAGGCGTTGGCGCTATCGTCTCAGGCAAGGGTGCGGGACGTTTTCGCAGGCGGCGAAAAGCAACCATACCCGCAAGGCCAAGCGCCAATCCGATCGCGGCACCAATCGCTGATCGAAGCGGTAGCGTGCTGCCTGAAGAGACAACGGTGGTGTGCATCGGCTTGACAACGGCAACCGGTGGAACAATGGAAGCGGTCGCCGTGACGGCATTCTCCATCCGCGATTTTGCCGCTTCCGCCTTGTCGTGCAGTTCGGTGAGCTTGGCGAGATCGACACCCGTATCGCGGCTCTGGGCAATCAGTGCGTTGCGCCGATCGTTCAGCGGCTTTCGGGCGTCCGTAGCAGTCTTGAGGCTGACATTGGCGTCCTGGGCCTGTCGGGCAAGTTCCTTCGCGACCTTCTCCTTGATGCCATCGACGACTGCCTGCTGCCCAAGAAGGCGGGGATGGCGCGGGCCGAGGTCGCTCGCAAGCTGAGAAAGAGTGGCCTTCTCTGTAACGAATTTGTCGCGCTCGGCCTGCAGCGCCGGCGAAATGGTTTCAGCTGGGAGCGAACCATTCAGGACATCGTCTGCTTTGGCTCTCTTCAGGCGATCAGCCTGCTCCTTTGCCAGTGCGATCCGTTGTTCGGCAATCTTGAGATCGGCATCGAGTTGATTGATGCGCTGCTGAAGGTCGGCCGCCACCTTGACGTTGCCTTCGCCGCTCCTGGCGGTGAAGGCGCCCAGTTCCGCCTGCGCATCGTCATAGGCTTTGCGGAGCCCGGTGCGCTCTTGCGCCGACGCGGAATTGCCGCCGGAGGTCAGCATGTTCGACAGCCAGACGGCGACGCGCGAAGACTTGGCGCCATCGGCCGTCGTCACTTTCAGGTGCACGCTTCCCGAAGCCGCGTCGGCATCGGCCTCGATCATTCCTCCAAGCGTCTTTTCCGCGCGGGAGGCCGCATCGGCAGCGGCGCCGCTGCCGGAGAGAAGGTCGAACGCGACGCCGATGGCGTTTGACGGCCCGCCGGTAAATTCGTGGTCGCGATCAAGTTTCAGCGCCCCGACCGCAGCGGATATGGTGCTGGCGGAGAGCAGGCGCCGCACGGCCGCGGCGGTCATCGCTGGGCGCTCGGCACTGTCCGCCTGAATGCGAAATGCCGTCTCCGCCGCATAACGCGCCGGTTCTGTCGGCATCAACAGCGGAATGCCCGCCCCGATCATGACCGCAACTGCGATTGCGGCGAGCGGCTTTGCCACGCTGCCGCGACGCTCCGGAGGCCTTCCGATATCTGCATCGTCGATCTCGCCGTGAACGGCAGGCGGCGCCAGTGGCTTGGGCGGCTCTTCCTGCGAGCGGACATCGTTGGCAGCTTGCAGCCGGGTTCCGAGAATCGTCTCGATGCGGTCGACGAGCGGAGGTTCGGGAGGCACGCTACGCTGCAGGCGCTGCTCTTCAAGCGCCTTGCCGATCACTCTCAACAGTTCGGCCTCGGAAGGACGAATGGGTAGCGCTTCGACGCGCGCCGCTGTCGATCGTCTCCTGTCAGTGCTGCTTCTTAATCTGCTGTCGTACATGACGCCATATCTCGTGCACGCAAACCGAACTGCCTTGCCGCGTGAAGCGGATGATTAAGGCACTCTAAATATTTACGGCAAAGAAATGGTTAACTCGGAAGGCAAGAAGCAACCTCAGCTTGCCAGGTCGTTTCGCCTCTGCGGAACAGGAAGTGCAACGCTGCGCTCCTCCGAATGGCTAAGGATGCGGTCGCGGCGGCTGAAGCGGTATTGCATCACATGAAGCAGGAAGACCGGAATGCCGAGCACATAGCGCCGCCAGAGCCGGCCTGGCTCCTGCAGCAGGCGGTAGGCCCATTCCAGCCGCATCGCACGAACGGTCTGCGGAGCACGGGGAACGGTCCCTGAAACGAAATCGAAGAGCGCGCCGACGGTCAGGACGAGCCGCGCGTGATCGGCACGAACGTGACGGTGCGTCCACTTCTCCTGCAACGGCGTCCCCATGCCGATGATGAGAATGTCGCACTTCTGGCGGTTGAGCTCGTCGATAAGCTCCCGCGGGTCGTCCTTGTCGAAATAGCCGTCCGAAATGACGATGAATTCGTGCCAGGGCGCATGCTGGCGAAACTTTGCAGCCGCCTTTTCAACAACCTCGCGCCTGCCGCCGATAAGGCCGACACGGCGCCGGTTTTCCATAAAGGTCAACAGCGCAGGAACGAAATCCGTGCCATTGAGATTGGCCGGAAATGGCGCGCCATGCGCAATCTTCGAAGCGATATTCAGACCGACGCCATCGGGCAGAACGAGATTCTGCAGGAGGATATTCCGGTATTCGCCATCGCGTAGCGTCATCAGCATGTTGTGAGCATTGGCAAAGGCAATGACGGTCTGGCCGACGGGAAGCGAGGCAAGCTCGTTGATGAAGACGAGTGCGTCATCCCATCCGAGATCGCATACCGGCACGTCGAAGATCGTGCGGCGTGATGCAAGAACCGCGAAATTCGCGATCAGGTTCATTCCAACCTCCAGCAGGGGCTTCATGCGCCCAGCATTGCGGAAAACATCAGACACATTCCGCGCCGGCAGGTTTGGTAAACCGGCAGCGCCGGCCGCGTGCAGCATCCGTAGTTCCGAATGCCGCTCCAAGGCTGTAAGGCGAGCTATAGCAGGATGATTTCAAACAACTCTTAGAAAAGTCGTTCGAATTCCGAGGGTGCTCTCAAGGTTCTGTTAAGCTTGCGGGGCAAAGCAAAGCGGCCTCAATGTGCCCTTGATGCTCACCGGCTATCGCTCCGGCTGCACCCTCTCGATCCCGGGAATGCCGCCAGCCTGCTCTACGAGGAAGTCGACCAGTAGCCGGACCCGGGCAATGCCCGCCCGTTCTGGGACAATCAGCATGCTAAGTGGAGTGCTAGGAAGCGAATACTCGGGCAGGATCGCTTCCAGCCGGCCGACCGCCAGGAGATCATCAACAAGCCATCGATGAGCGGGTGCAATGCCGCGTCCGGCGATAAGGGCCTCGCGCGCCGCAAGCCCATGGTCTACCCGAAAGCGCCCTCCGAATGGCACGACATGGCGCTCGTCGTTTGGCCCCTTCAAGGCGAGCGTGTCGCTGCCCGCCACATTCGACATGCGGATGCCTTCGTGGGCGGACAGATCCTGTGGAGCGACCGGCCTGCCCCGCGCCGCCAGATAGGCCGGTGCTGCGACAAGCAAACGCCGCGACTGACCAAGCGCCCGCAGCTTCATGGAGCTGTCGGTGAGCGGGCCTAGCCGAAGGGCAATATCGACGCCCTCCCGCACGAGGTCGACGCGCTCATCGGTGAGACTGAGGTCGATCCCGATGTCGGGATAGCGGTCTTGAAACGCGAAGATCCGCCGGCTGACATGCAGGACTCCGAAAGCCGCGGTGCAAGATATCCGGATCATGCCCGCCGGCGCGCCGCGCTTGCCTCGCGCCTCATCACCGGCCTGCTCCACGAGGCGCAGGATCTGGACGCCGTTGGCATAGTAGCGGCTGCCTTCATCGGTGAGCGTCACACGCCGGGTGGTTCTGCTGAGCAAAGGCACGCCAACGGCTTCCTCGAGCTCCCGCAAGTGCCGCGTGACGGTCGACTGACCGACGCCGAACTCGCGCGCAACCGCCGATAGGCTGCCGCGTTCGGCAACGCGGACGAAGGTTCGCATGCGCTCCAAGGTGACGTCTGAATTATCCATTATTCGGCATAATCTTATGCATTAGCTACATCTAGTGGATGATTTGTGCGGTGTCTACCTTCGGGCAAGTTCTCACGTCACAGGATCACGACCATGAAAGTTCTGCATGTCTTTGCTCATCCCGAACCACGCTCGCTCAACGGCGCGCTGCGCGACGTCGCCATCGCGGAACTCGAGGCCCAAGGCCACGACGTGCGCGTATCCGACCTCTATGCGGAGGACTGGAAGTCCGAGATCGACCGTGCCGACTTTCCCTCGCTGGCGTCCGACACGCGGTTCATACCAGTCGAGGCATCGAAGAAAGCCTTCGAAACGGGCGGGTTGACCGAAGACGTCAAGACCGAGATCGACAAGGTTCTGTGGGCCGATGCCCTAATCCTCCAGTTTCCGCTCTGGTGGTTCAGCATGCCGGCAATCCTCAAAGGCTGGGTCGAGCGGGTCTATGCCTATGGATTCGCCTATGGCGTCGGCGAGCACAGCGACAAGCGATGGGGCGACCGCTACGGTGAAGGAACACTGGCCGGCAAGCGGGCTATGTTGATCGTGACTGTCGGCGGCTGGGAAGAGCATTACTCCGCCCGCGGGGTCAACGGACCGATCGACGACCTGTTGTTCCCGATCAATCACGGAATTCTCTATTATCCGGGCTATGAGGTGCTTCCGCCCTTCGTGGCCTACAGGGTCGATCGCCTCGATGGGGCGGGCTTCGAGCTCGCAGCTGAACGCCTGCGCGCGAGGATGCGCACGCTGGAGAACACTCCGCCCATCCCCTACCGGCTGCAGAATGGCGGAGACTATCTGATCCCCAGCATGCAGCTCCGCCCGGAGCTGGAGGAGCCGGATGCGACCGGCTTCGCGCTCCACCTGAACGGCACAAGCGAAGCCGGCTAGATTAGTGGGCGGCAGCGGCGGCTGCTGCAGCAGGCGACGGCGCATCGATGATTTTGATCGGGTTGCCCGTTTTCTGCTGCTGGCCGGAAGCGTTTGCTTTCACCTCTTCCTTCGAGAGGTACTCAAGCTGCTCCAGGATAACCTCGGACACGTAATCGCCCCCGAGCTTTTCGTTCATGTCTTTCTTGATCGCGTCTCGGAAGGCCTGCGGATCGAAGGATTTCAGCTTGCTGATATCGACCATCTTGTTGCCCATAAGCAGCGTGAACAACTCGTCCGTGGTCATTTCGGTCAGCGGCAGGGTCACGCCTTTTACTGTATCCTTGTTCATCATGTACGACACGCGGCCTAGAAAATAACCGGTTACCGCGCCGTTTCCGATGATCGGAACGGTGATCGTCTCGCCCTTAACAAGCTCAAGCTGGCTCTCTTTCGAACTGTCGACCGGCGCCGCCGGTGCTGTGGCCATCTTCACCGAAAAATAGACCGAAGCCAGCGTGATGGCGCAGACCCAGATGCCTGTAAGAACGAGCTTCACCATCAGGCATCACGCGCGACGAACTGTTCCTGGGAATAGGTGCCGTCAGCGTCAGCGTCCTGAACCGCATTCTTCAGAAGATCCGCCACTGCACGAACGGCTTCGAGATGCGCCTCGACGCGCCGGGCATTGAGCGTCAGCTTCTTCTTCAGCCCATGAAGCTGTTCGAGATGCGAGGCGGCAAGCTCGGCCGGATCGGTATCGCGAAAGAGCATGGAAAGCTCATAAAGGCAGCGGCTCTTGTGGGCATTCGAGACCTTGAGATCGAACTGGGGATCGCTGCCGATCCGAGAGTTCTCGTTGTCGATGATCATTTCCAGCCGGCCAAGGACCGATTTGATCCTGAATTCGTTCGAGATTATTTCCATTTTTATCCTCGGTTATGCTTCTTTGGCCGCCTTGGCTTCCGCCGTGGGGGTGCCGAATGTCTTACGCTGGAATTCGTCGATCATGCTGAAGGCAACCTTGCGGTCATCCTGATCCGCCGACGCATTGACGATCGCGCCTTCCTTCTTGCGAAGCGCGTCGTGATACATCTCCTTGGCAATGCCGATGCCATCGCCCTGGGAAATGACGTTGCCGAGCTGCTCGGCCATCATGCCTTTCCAGATATCGCCGGTAGCGCCCTTCCCGTAAACCTGTTCGCTATCGCTGGGCAGCATGTTCTTGATGAAGTTCTGCAGGACCATCGCCTCGAACTTCCGGTAGGTTTCCGGAATCTCTTCGGCCTTGGTCCGGTTCTTGACGTCACCGAGCCCGGTCTTCTGAGTGGGGCTCTCAACCACATCGAGCTTGGAAGAAAAGCCGTTGCCATTCTCGGCAAGGCTCGTTGCCTGGAAAGCGGCGCGGGTCGCTTTCAATCTCTCCTGGGCTGCCTGCACCTCTGTCGGGTCGGCAGCTTTGACAACGTCCAGCACCAGATCACTTGGAGGTGATATAGCCAATGTTGCAATCCTCTAAATTACGTTGTGAGGATTATGGTTTTTGAAGCTTGCTGGAGGCTGGCGTCGCGAATTTCTGATCGATGATGTCGTAGACCGCGTTGTCGTCCGCCTCGCGGCGTTCCTCCTCAAGAGCGCCCTTCATGCTCTCCTCCAGCCGGTCGCCTTTGGCCCTCTCCTGCTGCAGGCGCATCTCGTGCAGCTGTTCCATGCCGGTCAGTTGCTTGTCCTTGGTACTCAACCGTTCGAATCGATCAGCGTAATTTTGGGAAAAGGCGCGATGAATCGGATCCATGGAGCCGAGGGCCGTGACGACAGCGTCAATCGACCGGCTAACCTCGGCACGCTGGCGATTCGTTTCTGCAAGGTCGTACTCGGCCATCTGTTCGAGATGCCGCTGAACGGCGACCAGCCGCTTCAATTTCTCGGAACGGGTCTTCTCCGCCATGCCGGCTACCTACCGACAAACACGCTTGGGAACGATTGCGCGTATTGGCCAATCAAAGCGGCAACCGACACGTAGAAGAGGAACAAACCGCCAAGCAGCATGTAAGGGGTCGAGATAAAGTAAACCGGAATCTGCGGCGCCAGCTTGTTGATGAAGCCGATCGAGACGTTGAACATCATGTTGTAGATGAGAAACGGGCTCGCGAGCCGCAACATGATATAAGTCGTCGATTCCAGCGTATCGGTCAGCGAAATCAGATTGGCCCGCATGTCGGCACTGCCGCCAAAGGGCATGGTCGTGTAGGAGTCAATCAGCGCCCGGAACACAGTATGATGGAAGTCCATCATGAAGAGAATCATCATTCCCGCGAAGGTGATGAAACCGGAAAGGCTCGTTTCCGGCGAATCTTCGATGATATCCATCCCGCCCGGGGACGAGTATCCGAGCATCATGGCGATAATGCTGGCCGCGAACTGAAAGCCCAACGTGTAAAGACGTGCCAGCAGGCCATACATGACGCCGATCAGCGATTCGCTGAAGATAAGCCCGATATAGGTTGCTCCCGGATTGCTGACTGCCGGGTAAACGGTGTTCCAAAGAACCGGCAGCACGGCGATCGACAAGCCGCCCGCAACAAAGACCCTTAGCAATCCAGGCACCCGCGCCGAGGAAAAGCCCGGCATCGCGAGGACACAGCCGCCGATCCGGCAGAAAACCAGAAAGACCGCCAGAACTGTCCCTTGCGGGTCGGTTATCATGAAATCGAGCCCAAAATCTTTATCTCGATACCTTTGGCCAGTTCGACATGCGAGAGAACCGGAAGTGTGGCGAACAAGCGTTCGACGATCATGCGCACATAGGAGCGTGTTTCCGGTGACGTGACAAGGGCGAAAGGCAGACCGCGGTCCATGAATTCACGGATAACCCTCGTCGCCTGTTCGCTGAACTCCTCGAGACTGCGCGGGTCGATGTCGAATTCGATGACGTCGCCTTTATTGTCGCGCTTGAGCGCCTGGTGAAAGATCATGTCCCATTTGCTGCCGAGCCGCAGCACGCGAAGCACGCCATTGTCCGCCAGGTCGCCGCAAAGCTGCTGTGCCATGCGGACGCGCACATGCTCGACGATCTGTTCGGTCTTGCGGACATGCGGCGCGAGCTCGGCTACGGCTTCGAGGATCAGGTGCAGGTTGCGGATCGAGACGCGCTCGGCAAGCAACAGCTTGAGCACGGCCTGCAGGCCCGAATAGGACATATGCGAGGTGCAGATTTCGTCGGCGAGCTTCTTGTATTCCGGGTCGAGGCGGTCGATCAGTACCTTGACGTCCTTGTAGGACAGAAGCTGCGGCAGGTTGTTGCGGATGACCTCGCTCATGTGGGTAAGGACGACCGAGACGTTGTCGATCGGCTGGAAACCTTCGCGCTTCAGATCCTCGGTGAAGGCCTCAAGAATGGAAACCGAGGGCATGCCGAATGCCGGTTCGCGGATTTCGTCCCCCGGAATGCGCGGCTTGCGACCGGAACCGGTGACGACCAGCACTTCGCCGACGCGCAGCTCGTTCGATGCCACTGTCGTGCCATGGATACGGATCTGGTAAGACTTCTCGGGAATGGTGATGTCATCGGTGACCTTGATCTCCGGAACGACGAAGCCGTACTGGGTCGCAAACTTTTTGCGCATCTTGCCAACACGGAAGGCGAGTTCCTGATGCGCGCCGAGGAGGCGCGTCGAAACCATCTTGCCGAGCGCAAGTTCGACTTCCGACGTCCGCAGCACCGATTTGACGGAGTCCTTTTCCAGCTCCTTGCTTTGGACGACCTTCTTCTCCTCCTGCTCGCGGCGGGCTTTGTTCTCCGCTTCGATCTGCCGTGGAATGAACCATGCACCGAATGCCATCAGGCCGCCGAGCAACATGAAAGGAATTGTTGGCAGACCGGGCATCAAGCCCAGGACCGCCATCAGCACGGCGGAGACGGAAAGCGCACGCGGATAGCCGCTCAGCTGATTGACGACGGCTTGATCGGTCGAGCCGACGGTGCCGCCGCGCGAAACGAGAAGGCCGGCCGCCAGCGAAACGATAAGGGCCGGCATCTGGGAGACCAGACCGTCACCGACCGAAAGCTTGACGAAAACGTCTGCGGCTTGGGAGATCGGCATACCGTGCCGGAAATAGCCGATGATGATGCCGCCGAAGACATTGATGGAGGTGATGAGGAGACCGGCGACCGCGTCGCCCCGAACGAACTTGGACGCACCGTCCATGGCCCCGAAGAAGGAACTTTCCTCTTCCAGTTCCTTACGGCGGCGCTGGGCCTCCTTTTCGTCGATGATGCCTGCCGAAAGATCGGCGTCGATCGACATCTGCTTACCGGGAATCGCATCCAGGGTGAAGCGCGCGCCCACTTCCGCGATACGCGTCGCGCCCTTGGTGATGACGATGAAATTGATGGTGATCAGGATCAGGAACACGATCAGACCGATCACGAAGTCACCCGACATGACCAGGCTTGCAAAGCCCGCGATCACGCCGCCGGCCGCATCATGGCCCTCGTTGCCGTGCGAAAGGATCACACGCGTCGTCGCAATATTCAGCGCCAATCGCGTCATGGTCGCGATCAGCAGAATGGTCGGGAAAGACGAGAATTCGAGAGGCTTCTGAATCCAGAGTGCAACCATCAGGATCAGAACGGAAAAAGCGATCGAAAAGGCCAGCCCCAGGTCGATCAAGAAAGGCGGAATCGGCAGGAAGAGTATGCAGATGATGACGACGATGCCGAGGGCAAAGCCGATATCGCGCATGTTCGGAGCAGATTTCGGAAGGGGTAGTGCAGGTGGTTGCGCCATTTCGATTCCGTCTCTTCATGAGAGGAGGCAGGTACAGTCCTGCCCAGTTCCGGATCGAGAGTTAACTGGCGAAGCTTGCGCGAAGGTGGCTCAGAAGCCTGTCTGGATGCGCGAAAAAACCATATCGGTGAAAATGGAAATCTGCGAGCCGACGAAATGTGCCGATAAGCCTATGGTAACGAAAACCGCCACGATCTTCGGAACGAAGGTAAGCGTCGCTTCCTGAACCTGCGTCAGCGCCTGAATCAACGCGATGATGAGGCCGACGACCATGGCCGCGCCAACCGCGGGGCCCGCCGAGATGAGAACGGTCCAGATGGCCGCCTGGAAAATATCGAGCGCGTCGGCTTCATTCATCGTCTGGCAACCTCATATTGCCGTTGGAAAGCAGCCAGCGTCAGCTGGACTGCGTCTCATTCGAAGTACCGGTACCGCCAGTTTCGCCAGCACCATCGGTTTCGCCAGCACCATCGGTTTCGCCAGCACCATCGGTTTCGTTATCGCCGCTCGATACTGGGGCCGAATCAGCAATGGTGACGCCGGCCTGGACCAAAATCTTACCGCCATCCTTCGTCGTTGCAATGATGCCGTCGGAATAAACCTTGACCGAAGAGATGACGCCTTTGACGCTGCCGTCGGCGCTTTCCATATACTTGCCGATGTAGCTGCCGGCCTGAGTGAGGCTCGAGCTGGCAAGCAGCGTGTCGAGCTTGCTGTTCGTCTGGATCGTCTGCTCGACCTGCGAGAAGCTTGCAAGCTGCGCCATCTGCTCACTGGCATCTACCGGGTCCGTGGGATCCTGGTTCTTCATCTGCGCGACGAGCAGTTGCAGAAAATTGTCGTAGTTGAGCGTGGCTTTCTGCTGCGCAGCCTGTGTGCCGTCCGAGGTGGTCGAAGAGCCTACCCCGCTAACGCCGTCTACCGCCATGGCGCAATCTCCTTGCGAATCTGCTCGACCATCGTCGGATGCATTTCCTGGTTGTTCAGAATGCCGTCCTCTATCGGATAGAGGCTGCGGATAGCCTTCAGGGCATCGAATGCACGGCCGGTCGAGACGAGACCGTCGATGCGCTTCAATTCGGCCAGAACCTCTTCGTTCCTGAAGCAGGTCAGCAGCATGGTGATCGACTTGCGGAACATCGCCGTCGACTGCTCCTTGCCTTCCGGATTGATCAGGATCATCTGGGCGATGAAGTAGAGCTGACGCAGCGGCGTCGTGGCCTCTTCCGGCTGGAGAACATGGTTTTCAAGAAGGAACGTCACATCATTCAGGAATTCCAGTGCGACCTTTCGATCAACGCGCAAAACTGCGCCGTTGATGAAGATCTTCTCCCCAGCTTTAAGCGAAATACGAAGTGTACTTTTCATTTAAGTCCATCCCTGATGATGGTGGTAACGTCAATAACGCCTTGGTAGTTACTTGATTGGCGCCGCCGAATCTTGTCGCATTCCTTCAAGATCCAGATTGCAATCGAAATCAGATTGGCCCGCAATTCGATTTCGAGCTGATTGTCGGGATGCTTGAGATCTTCGATAAAGCTCACCCAAACACGCCGGGTATAGAACAGTGCTTCAACGGCTTCCTGGGTGTATTTTTCCTTGTCGCGCGCCACCTTGAGCATTTCTATTGACCGATCGAGAACTTGCCGTTCCCGCTCCTTCGCATCGGTCACCGAGTCTTGCATAACCTCGGAATAAGAGAACTGATACATTCATGCATCCTTCTTTGGATTACGCGCCTTTGATCATCAAAGGTAATTTACAAGGCTCAGTTGCTGTATTTTCGATACGATCGTGTAGGCCGCTTCCAGCTGTGTCTGCAAAGACTTGACGAGGGTGGAGGCCTCCGCCGGGTCTACACCCTGAAGATCAACGACCTTGTTGTTGATGATGGAGGCCTGCGCATCGAGAGCATCGTTCGCCTTCGTGACGCGCTCCTCCGAGAGACCGAGCTGGCTTTGTTGCGCGACGAGACCCGCGGTCGACTGCGCTGCATAGCCGATCGCCCGGTCGGAGACGGCGTCCATGGCATCGGAACCAAGGCCCTGATCGATCAGCGCGTTCGTCATCACCGTAGCCATCGCGAGATAACGCATGCCGTCGGAATTAGCATTGGTGGACGACGTGATGACTTCCGAGTTGCTGATGCGGCTCGTCATGTTCTGGTTCGATGCCTGGGACCAGCCGGTCACCGGATCCGTCCAGCTCGCCACGCTGAACATCGGCTCGACCGTGTTGGTCATGAAGGTATTCATTTCAGCCGCCGACAGATCACTGACCCCCTTGCCCAACCCGGTCGCATAGCTGTTCAAATCAGCGACGATCTGCGCCTCTACGGCCGCACTGCGATCCGTCAGCGGCGGAACGTCTGTATTGACGCCGGAGAACAGGTATTCACCGCCGGAAATCATGTTTCCGGTGTCCATCAGCTGCGCAAATGCTGAGGTGGCGGACTGGAGAGTAACAGCAATGGAGGTCGCTGTCTGGCTTCCCTTGAGCGCTGTCAGATTGCCAACAAGAGTGTCGCTGGCCTTCTGCATCTCGGCCAAGCCGCTCTGGGACATTTCAAGACGAAGCGCGACGGTCGAATTGCTGTCCTTGAAGGACGAAATGCGATCGAGTTCGCGCGTATAGTTTATGCTTTTAGCCGAATCGATGCCGAGCGATAAGCCGATGTCGGCGTAGGTTCCCGTTGTGGCTTCGATTGAGGCCTGGACCATCTGGTTCTGCGACTGACGGATCGTCAGGCGCATGGCATTCTGAATGGCTGAACTAGAAATGAAAGAGCTCTTCATGGCTTAACTCGCTATATCCAGCAATGACTTCAGCATCTCATCCACGGCGTTGAGAATCTTCGTCCCTGCTTTGTAGGATTGCTCGATGTCGAGAAGCAGCGTCAGTTCCTCGTCAAGATTGACGCCCGTCTCGTTGGAATAAGCCTCATCCGATCGGGAAAGCGCTGCTGCAGTATTTTCCGCCGCACCGCTTGCGTCGCTGCGGTATTGTTCCAGCCAGCCGATGGAGTTCGATGCGAAGTCCATGATGCTGACATTCGAATCGAGACCGGTCGCCGAATTGAAGCCGGTGACGCCTGCGCCGGGATCGAAGTCCATCTTGGCGCCCATAGCGTTGTAGAGCTTGTCGAGCTGTGTCGCGTAGCCGCCATTCTTGTTGGGGGCGGGGTTTTGATCGAACGCGGCGCCATTGATCGCGCCATCGCGCAGTTTCATCGGGTCGCCGCCGAGTGATGTCACCACCGCCGGATTGACCTTGATGCTGCCTGCAATTCCATCGATGACGGCACCGGCGGTTGGTGTGTCGCCCGCAGTGCCGTCCGGCTGCGTCCATGTAAAAAGACCTGGCAGCGTGCTGGTTCCGGCCGTATTCGTCTCCGAAAAGAGGCTGACGAGACCCTTGGCGACTTCATCGAGCTGCGACTGGAATGTCGGCGCGACTTCGTCGCGAAGCTGGAGAAGCGCCGTGAGGCTGCCGCTTGCGGACGTCGTTCCACCCTTTCCAGGGACCAACGCCACGCCGTCAATGTAAACCGCGTTTCCGACTGTGCTTGTGTCGTAGGTGCTTTGGCCCTGGAACGTGACGGAGCGCGGGACGGTATCGAAAAGCACGACGCCGTCCGGCGTGTAGAGCGCCATATCGTTGCCGTTGCGCGTGACGGCGTTGACGCCAACAATATTGGAAATCTGCTTCAGGAGGCGGTCGCGTTCATCAAGCGCCGTTGAAGGATCGGCATTCGTGTTGACGGCATTCTTGACCGCGTTGTTCGCGGTTTCAAACTGGGAGAGAAGCGTGTTGAGCTGGTCAACTGAGTTGCTGATCGACTTGTCCGCACTCGCACGGACCTGCTGGACAGCGTCCGTCGAATTGTTCAGCGAGTTCGCGAGGTCCTGCGCCGCGGTGATCGCGCCCTGAGCGGCAATCGCGTTGTTCGGCGTAGTCCGGAACGCGGAGAGCGCATTCCGGAAATTCGCCAAATATGTGGTAGGGGCGGTTTCGTAGTCATTGCCACCGACAATGGATTTCAGGTCCTCGAGACCGTTCAGGAGCGTCTGCTGCGCACTGTCTTTTGAATTGGCATTCACAAACTGGCGAAGGAGGGCATCCTCCTTCGCGCGGTCAATCTTGACGACCTGAGCCCCGTTCAGCGATGTGCTGATTAACGCCTGCCGACGCACGTAATCCTTATTGCCGGCATTGGCGATATTGTTCGATACGACGCTGCTCTGAGTGCCCGTCGTATTGAATATGCTTTGAGCCGTATTAAGTGCGGAAGTGAGCGACATGGCTTGGTCGTTACCTTACTTATCTCTTGAGGTTGACGAGGACGTCCATGATGTCCGCGCCCGTCTGGAAGACCTTCGAATTGGCCGTGTAGCTACGCTGCGACTCGATCATTTCCGTCAGTTCGCCAGCGAGGTCGACATTCGAGCCTTCAAGGGCACCGGACTGGATGGACCCGAGACCGTTCGTCTGCGGGAAACCGGTAACGGTGACGCCCGAACGTCCATTTGCCTGGTACACGTTGCCGCTGAGGAGGGTCAGTTCGTCGGGACTTGCGACGGTCGCAAGAGGAATGCGGTAGATGGGCCTCGGATCGCCTTCGTCATAGTTGGCATAAACGGTGCCGTCCTTGTCGATTGTGACGCCGGTTACCTCGCTCGCCGGCTGCCCATTCGGCGTGCCGGTGCCGCTGTTGGATGCAGCCTTTTGCGTGAACTGCGAGAGGTCCATGTCGATGTTCAGGTTGCTGATGTTATCAACGAGCGGGAGATTGCTCGTGATAGTGCCGGCATCCGGATCGGTTGCGTCCGTTATGAGGTTGCCCTTCGTATCGAAAACCATAGTGCCTGAGCCGACGAGTGCGTCACCAGGGGCAGCAGGCGGAGCGGCCGAATAGGGGAACGGGCTGCTGCCGGTGGCGGCGGCGTCGTGTCTATAGACGGCGACGTCCCACTCGCCAGAGGTGGTGCCCGTCGCACCCGCGCTCTTGGTAAAATAGAGATCGTACTGAACCTTCGCGCCGAGTTTGTCATAGACAACCATCGACGTTTTGAAGGTGTTCGCCTTGCCTGTGGAGTCAACACCCGGATCCTGGTTTGCACTTGGCAGGTCAGCCACGGGGACGACCGGCATATCGGAGTCGAGGTTGCCCTTGAAGTTTGCTGCCGTCGATTCAATGGCGGTCAGACCGGACTGGTTGACATTGATCGGAAGGAGACCATCGAAGCCGTTGACGACGACCGCCGGCGGGCCGGAGGTGTAGGGATAACCCATGAGCGTAAAGCCGGCAGCATTCACCAGATTGCCGTTCTTGTCCGGGCTAAAATCGCCAGCTCGGGTCAGCACCGGAATGCCGTCCGGGCTCTGCACGATGAAGAAGCCGTCGCCAGAGATCGCCAGATCGGTACCCGACGTGGTGTAGGTCATATCACCCTGGGCGCTGACCGACTGACGTACCGACGTCTGCACGCCGCCCGAATTGTAGTTGCCCGCAGTCGACGGCAGAACCAGCGAAGAAAAGGAGGTCGAAACCGCCTTGTAGCCGGTCGTGTTCGCGTTCGCGATATTGTCGGAGACGGTGCTCAGGCGGTTTGCCTGTGCATTCATGCCCGACACGGCCGTCTTCATGCTCCCGAAAATACTCATCTGAAAACCTCGTTTTCCTTGATAGCCTGGAGAGTATTTGGCGGGCCTTGCGTGAAGCTGTCTGGGACGGACTGCCTGACCGAAATATTGAAAGGCACGTCCGCGTCGGCCCGCTGCCGTAAAATCAATTCCAGTCGATGCAGTAACCGAGGAAGCGCTTGGAATCGACCGGATCGAAGCCCAGTTTCTTGCGCAGCTTCTTGCGGAGCTTGGAGATGTGGCTTTCAACGACGTTCTCTTCGACTTCCTCGTCGAAGATGCCGTAGATGGCGTTGAAGATCTGGGTTTTCGTGACGCGGCGGCCGCGGTTGGCGATCAGGTACTCGAGAATACGGCGCTCGCGACGCGGAAGCGCAAAGACTTCGCCGTTGATTTCGGGATCGCGGCCGTCCGAGAAGACGCGGATCGCGCCGATGTCGGTGTGCGTCGAAATCGCCTTCAGGCGCCGCCGGATTGCAGCAGCCCGCGCGAGTATCTCGCGGGGATGAACCGGCTTGCGAACGACATCGTCGACACCGCAATCAAAAAGTGCAAGCGTGTTTTCGAGCGAAGGCTGATCGCTGACCGCGATCACCGGCGCCTGGGAGCGATCCCGGATGGCGCGCGGCAGCTCCAACGTCTGCCTGCCCTGACCAATCAGAAAAGCCTCGACAGCCGCAATATCGGATTCGGCCGCCGTCTGCACCCACTCTCCGAATTCCTTGGGATCAAAGCCGGTGGAGGGAATGCCCTCACGGCCAAACAGTGATGTGTACCCATCTTTCACGAGCTCACGCTCATCAACCACGACGATCATTCGTCCGCCTCCGAATCAGTGTGGCACCTCGATGCGCCTATGGGTACGAATCGCGCGATTCTGGGACAAGCTGCTGGAACTCAATGGCAGAAATTAATAGTTGATTAACAATTTGGCCGCGATTTGCTCTATATTTAGTATGTCTCATCGACTTTCGACACAAAAATCGCGTGGAAAGTTTAATGAACTGTAAATTAGGCCTTGCGAATCCAATTTTGGGCCAAAAGTTGCCACATTGCGGCACGATTCCGTTTTGTTCACATTTTTCAATTTTTGATTGTATCAGTTCTGGCAAAAAGTACTCGCATTGGGAGTCCACTTGCCGTAGCCGGTAGCGACCAGATTCGCGATAACACGACAGACATATTGCTTCTGGGCAGGGTTATTGTTCGGCCCAGCATGGTATCTGGCTACCGCCATGGTCCAGGTCTCATGGCGGTCGTGGAGATTGCGAAGGAACTTCGCCGCATATTCGACATTGCGATGCGGGTCGAACATGTCTTCCGCTGAACGGAAGTTCTCACCATGAAAGTAATGGTTGATTTGCATGCACCCGATATCGATCAGCTTGGCACCGCTATTGAGCGCCAAATAGAACTGTCTCAACGCGTCCTGCTCGGACGGAGGAAAGACTGCCTTGCCTTCTATGTTGAGCGCGAAAGGATAAAGCGAACCCTTGCGCCCGGTCTCCGTTAGCCCCACGGAATAGAGAATGCCTTCCGGTATGCCGTATCTCGCGGCAGCAGACTGGATCTCCTTCTCGCAGGCTCCGGTGGAGGCACTTGCGCTAGAGGTAAACGCTGCCAGGAGCACTACTGCCAGAGGCGCCAGAAGCAGTCTCAGCATCGGTCTCGCCTCCACCATTGAAGCCTCCGTTTCCGCTCTGCGGTTGGCTGTGTCGCTCGCGTGCTTCACCGCCCTGCCCCTGCTGCAGCGATTGCTGCTGCTGCGGAAACTGTCCCTGCGCATTTGGCTGGTTGCCGGCATCCGGCTGCGCCGCAGGGGTCATGCTGATCGTCACTTTGTCGACGGCATAACCCTGACTGCGCAGCGCTTCGATGATGTGGTCCTGATCTTCCTTGAGCTGACGGTATGCGGCGCCGGTCGCAACCTTCAGATCGACGTTCAGAGCGTCGCCGGAAAGCCGCATGGTTGCCGTGACGACCCCGAGATCGACCGGCGCCATCTGGATCTTCAGGGTATTGACCACCTTTCCGGTGGTCGTCCATTCGGCAGCATTCGAGAGCGCGGAACCGGGCTGCATCGCACGCGCCCATTCGCTGTCACCGCTGATCGCCGCTGTAAGGGACGCAGAATTCTGTGCGAGTCCGATAAAGCGGCGCGAATCGAGGACCGTGACGGTCTCGCCATCGCCCTTGACCTTGCCGCTGGCCGAGCTGTCCTGATCAACAGCGATACGCATGTCCATCGACTGGCCACGTCCGTCTGCGCGACTTAGCCGGAATTTCGTCTTTCCATCGGCGTCGGCAGCCCCGTCGGTGGCAGGCAGTTGCTCACCGCTCGTGTTGGCACCGATTGCCGCCAAGGCTGTCTGTGCAGCACCTGGCTCAGCCGTCTCCACCCCGCGTAAACGCGCAGTGGACGCGCCCCCCTTGCCGCCACTCGCCTTCTCGCCGGCAGTGTCGTTCTTTGCATTCATATGCACGAGGGGTATCGCCGTGGCGACGCGGGCATCCGGTGAATCGCTGTTCAGCAGGCCGAGCACATCAGAGGCTGAGTCTGTGCCAGAGAGGGAGCTTGGGTCCGGGTCGGCGTTTTTGTCTCCACGGGTCCCGCTCGTTTTCGCTGGCTTGGTTCCCTTCACCGGATGAGCCTCGGCCTTGTCGTCGCGGCTTATGCCGTTCTTCACGTCAAGCGTCTCTGCGGCCGTATCGCCGCCGTCCTCGATTTGACCCTTGCCGGATTTGCCAATCGTGATTGCTGCTTCCGGCGGCGTCAGCACCTGTTGCTTCAAGGACGCGTCGCGAAGATCAATCATGGGCTTCATCCGGGCGCCTTGGCGCACGCCATCTGCTGCATGTGCATCTTCACTACCTGGCGCATCCCCACGGTCGGTGCCGGCCTGGTTTACAGAATCATTGTTCTGAGAACTGCTTCCGGCCTTGGAGACCAGGTCGGAAAAGCCGCCCTTATCTTGATCGTTGCGCTTTGCAGCCGCACCATTGCCTCTGGCAGCCTGCGCTGCCTCGGCGGCGACGCCTCCTCCCGGAACGCTCATGTCCATCGTCAATTGCCTTCTTTGCTTAAAAGCCCGTCGATTTCATCGAGTTTCGCACGGCTCGTCGTCATGAAAGATGTGAATGCCGAGTCAGCATCCTGCTGACCCTCAGTGCTGCCGGATGCCGGGCCTGGCGCTGCCCCATCGTCAACGGGCTCGGAAGGTGCCGAAGACCCGGGCAGAGATCCATCGCTGGCCGATGCGGCAGCCTGTCCAGAAGTATTTTCTTCATTAGCAGGCTTAGATTTTGATGCTTGCGTCAGGCTTGCCACGTCCGGTTCTTGCAACACCTGCTCCGCAATTGATTGCGCCGCGGCTCGAAGCGCACGATCACGCGGGGAGAGTTCGCTGTCGGCAACGCTGCTGATGCTTTTGGCCGCGGCGTCGACATCGGCGGTGGAGACTGAGGCCATGTTTCCGTAAAAATCCGCAACCGGGCCGAGGGCATTATCCTCTGCACCGGCAAGCGACTGCGCATATGTCGCCGCTGTTTTCGCAAGCTCGGCCTTGCCCGCAATGCCGGCAGCGCGCGCGATACGAAGATAGACCTCGCGCCGCCTTGGCTCATCCATGAAGGACAGGATGGCGACGATATCTTCCGTCTTCACTTCGTTGTGTTCGATCACCAGCTTGACGAAGAGATCAGCGAATTGGCTTGCATAGGGCGAGTGAAGGAAGCGCCGCACATAGCGCTGCGAGTAGCCGAGCCCCCTGTCGACCAGGCCCGCTTGGACGCTGATCGCGACAGAACGGCGAAGCGCTGCTTCTTCGACGATCGTGCCTGGGACAACAAGACGTGCCTGATCGTAGAGCTTGAGCGCTTCGGTAGGGTTCTGCGCCACCATGACATTACCCGCGACCAGATCGAGGTAAGGACCGATCTTCTTGTCCTGATACTCGTTGGCGATATCGACCAGTGACTTCGCGACGAGCAGGCCCTTGCCGCTTAGATACTTGCGTAGAACATCGGTCACGCGATTGTCGAAATAGCCGTTCACATCGCGAGCGATCAGATACTCGAGCGTAGCCGGATTGCCGCCGCTCATGGCATAGATGAGTGCGGCATCGACATTGCGGGCGTCCTCGAAGACGGAAGGGTCCACGGACCGCAGGCGCTGATCTATCGTCCCCAGCATGAAGCGCTGCATCTCGCCGGCCGAGCTATCCCCGAGAGCAACCGAGTCCTGCACGAACTGGAGCGAACGCAGCATCTTGTACGGCGCCGCGTTTTCCTGATCTCCTCCGGCCGCGACGGCAGGCGAAGCGATCGCCAGTCCGACAGCCAGAAGAAGATGACGGTGCTGCAAGCGCGCCATGAGCTTATCCTTGATCCGCCTGAACCAGGATTTCAATGCGGCGGTTGGCAGCATTGAATGGGTCATCCGGCAGCTTCAGCTTGCGATCGGCAAAGCCGGAAACCTGGGAGATGCGTTTCTCATCCAGCCCGCCGCGGACGAGCATGTAGTAGGCTGCCTGGGCACGATCCGTCGAGAGGCGCCAGTTTGCGTTGTCGGTTCCCTTGTACTGGCGGCCATCCGTATGGCCGCGGATTACCACCGCTCCCTGACGATCCTTTAGAATTTCGCCAATCTTTTCCATTGCCAGCACCATTTCCTTGCGCGGAACGGCGGAGCCGACATTGAACATGGAGCTGTCGCTCTGGTCAGAGAGGCTTACGAGCAGCCCGCCTTCCGCCGGTGTGACGGTCAAGCCCTCCGCAAGCTTACCCGCGACCCCACCGATCTGCTTGGCGATTTCCTGCTGCAGTTCCTCGGCCTGCTTCTGTGCGTCGGCCGCCGTTTGCGCGGCAGATGTCTGTCCGCCAGTTGCGGCTGCACTCGGCTTGCCCGGGGATAGGGCGGCGCTTTCATTGGGCGCTTTGTCCTGTGGCAAATTGACAGGTTCTGCTGCCTGATCCGCGCTCGAGGCGACAGCCTCCGCCTTCGCTAGTTCCGTCGCATCGGGTTTTGGATTCGGGTCGGCTTGATCGGCTGCAGCCTGTGCGGTCTTTTCGGCTGGGGTCTGGGGGGCCTTGTCTGTCTGTGAAACCTCGACCTGCTTCGTCCAGAAATCCGGGTCGAACGGATCGCGATAAGCCTGCCCGCCATCGGCGCCGGTTGCAGGGCCGGAATCGCTCGCGCCACCCTCTCCCTTAACGCTGACATTTGCCTGCTGACCGACTTCCTGTGCAATCTCAGCCAGAACAGAGTAAGGATTTTCGAAGAAATTGGCTTCGGAGTAATTCGTCTTGTCGCCGGAGGACGAGGTCTGATCGTCACCATTGGCTGCAGACGCGCCCTTGGTGGGCTCATCCTCCTTTTCCTTTGATTTGTCCTGCTTCTCCTCGCCGTCGGCTTGGTCGACAGGCTTTTTCAAGCCTTTTTCGGTCGGCTTCTCATCCGCGAGCTTGATCGGATTGAAGTAGGTGGCCACCGACGCCTTCGTCTCCTCGTTCGCGGCGTTGACAAGCCACATGACGAGGAAGAACGCCATCATCGCGGTCATGAAATCGGCATAAGCGATTTTCCATGCTCCGCCATGCCCGCCCTCATGGTCGCCGCCACCATGCCGTTTGACGATGATGACTTCGTTCCTGCCGTGGTGATGATTTTCGCTTTCGCTCATTCAAGAACTTTCTTCAGGCTGGCAGACCAAGCGGAAATGCGCGTGACCAGGACGGAATCCTCGACCTCAACAGCGAGATCGACATCATCGGTCTCCTGATGGCGCAGCAGATTCTGTCTTTCGCCCATTTCGGCCTTGAGCAATTCAAAGAGCTGTGCCGGGCCTTTGACTGTCATCGAGCCTGGCGCGCCTTCCAAGATTGCCTCGTGCAATAACGTCGCAAGACTTGAGACGGCTTCGGCAGCAACCGCTTCCGTCAGCACCGGCGCTATCGCTTTCGCGGTCGCGGCGCTCACGAGATTGGCGACCTCCGCGGCAATTGCATCTAGCCGGCGTGCGATCACCCCCGCCATCTCTTCTGCATGCTTTGCCACCAGGTCGTCTTTCTCCCGCTGGTGGACAAGCGCGATTGCCTGGGCCTCGAGCTCGTATTTCTCGGTCAACTCGGCCGTAGCCGCCGCGTGGCCTTCGCTGTAGGCCTCGCGGCGCTCGGCCTCGACGTCGACCGCCGGCGGCATTTCCGATGTGTCCGGCAAGCCGCCGTAGCTATCGTCCGCAAAGCTGTTAAGGTCGATGACCGGCTCAGCGGGTTTCGTCTCTCCGAAGTCCTTCAAATACCGGGAAAGCATAGCGCTCATCAAAACCACCCGGCCTTTGCAATCAGTTTCGGCATGCGCGCGTCCCGCCTCAAACGAATCAAACCTACGCCAGCAGCGGCTTCGAAGGCCTTCGGCAGCCCTCGGCACGGCTCACAACGTCTCTGGTCGAAACTAGAAAGCCAAACTTGCGCGAGGATGAATGGCAGTCTCCCGCCTGCCATTCGCGAGGCGCAACTACTCAAGCAGGATGAGAATCTTGCTCGCGGAGGTGTTCATGATCGAGAGTGCTTCAGTCCCCATGTCCCGCGCCGTTTCGAACGCGGCCTGTCGGGCCGAAGCTTCATCCATATCGGTATCGACAAGAGCGCCAATGCCCGTCTTCAGGGATTTCGAAAGCGTCTCCACGTAGCTCTGCCGATCCTCGATGCGCGCGTTCATCGTGCCGAGCCCGGTGGCCGTGGTATTGAGGCTCGAGAGGACGTTATCCAACACGTTGAGCATGTCCTGCAGGTCTTGCGACGTCGAGTTGACCGAGATCGATATCTGGGTGCCAGTTGCGGGCGTGGTCGAACCAGCATCGAGCAGATAGTAGTTGCGGGCTGGCACGGCAGCTGGATCGGCACTTATCGATTTCGTCAGCAGGCCGCGGTTGGCGTCGGCCGTATCGATCATGATTGCGTCGGCAGCCGGGTAAGTAATGTTCTGCGGGTAGAATTCACCATTCGGGCCGCGCACGAATCCGCCGGTAACGGACCGCTGCGTCGGCGCGGTCGCGTCGCGGTTCAGCAGCCAGTTCTCGCCGTTGAAATTCACGGAATTTACGACGGTATTCAGCTGCGCTTTGTACTGATCCAGGGTGATGTTGAGCTTACCCCGGTCGTTGGCCGGGTCGGTCGCCGAAACAATCGTAGAGCGCATCTTCGAAACCACATCGATGAGAGAGGTCAGCGCGGTATACGTCGTGTCGACCTTGGCGCCGCCGACACCGAGGGCGTCGTCGATCGTCTTCATCGCGTTGTCGTCGGATCGCAGAGTCGTCGCAGCCGCCCAGGAGGTCGCATTATCCGCGGCCGTCTCAACACGCATCATCGACGATATCTGCCGCTGAATGGAGTCAGCCTCCTTGTTAACGCCGCGAAGAACGGTGAGCACGTTCAACGCGCCTACGTCTGTTATGGTGTAGGCCATCGATAAATCCTCGAAATGAAGGAAAAGGGACAGGCCGGTTTCCCGGCAGCGACCTAGCTGGCTTCATGCCTCCGGCTGGTCCCTCCAACCGGTGCGTCGCAATCAAATCAACTCTTCGCTGAAATTAACCTGACATTTACCTCGGCGGCAAGTGCCCGCGAACCGTCGACGCAAGCTTTAGGCAAGCTCTTGATTTCGCGAAAGAGAAGTCGCCGTGAGCGGGCAATTCCTGGTCGTAAATACGCAAGAGCCGCGCCCGGGAGGCGCGGCTCTGATTCTCCGTTCGCAGAGCCGGTGCGCTGCCGGCGTTGCTGTTTTTATTTGAAGAGCGACAGGATGTTCTGCGACGAGGAGTTGGCGATCGACAGCGACTGAACAGCGAGCTGCTGCTGCGTCTGCAGTGCCGTCAGCTTGCTGGATTCCGCTTCCATGTCGGCGTCTACGAGCTTGCCGACACCCTTGTCGATCGAGTCCATCAGCTTCGACACGAAATCGGTCTGCATGTCGATGCGCGAGTTCATCGAGCCGAGCGACGCTGCCGCGCTGGTCATCTGCTTGAGGGTGGTGTCGACGAACTGGATCATGAAGTCTAGGGCATCTTTCTCGTCGAAGCCTCCGCCCATATTGCCAGACACCGTCGTGAGGTCGGTGATATCGAGATCGGCCACCGAGAAGCCGGCATTGCTCGTTCCGCCGGTCGCCGCATTGCCGGTATCGACATAGTAGGGTGTGCCGGCACCGTCGTCATAGGAAACTTCCTGCCCTGCCGTCGGTTGAGTCGCTGTGAGCAATACCCACTTGTCCTGGCCGTTAAGCTGCAGGTACTGGGGCACACCGCCGGCATCGAGGGCAACCGTCTGACCGCTGGCGTTCGTCGAGAACGTCAGGGCGGGGCTAGCGTTTAGCAGAGTATTGGTCGAATAGGCCTTGACGATTTGAGTCGTTGCCACGCCGTTGACGTTGACGTTCACTGATACGCCATCAGTACCGCTGAACACGGCCTCGGTGTCGAGAATGCCCTTGCCGTAGCTGCCCACTGCTCCCGTGTCGAACAGGACCGTGGTGCTGTCGAGGATATAGTTGACCTTCGTAACTGCGACGTTGCCGGAGGCATCGCGCACGAAGGAGGCGACGACGTTCTTGGTCACTGAGCCGCCGCTGATGTCGGCCTGGAGCCAGTTTTCGCCGGAGAACGAGGCAGCGTCACTGATGCTCTTCAGCTGATCCTGAAGCTGCTTGATTTCGGTCTGGATCTTTCCCTTGTCAACGCCGTCTTCGGTGGCGGCGACCAGCTTGTTCTTGATCTCGGTGACCACGTCGATAGCGGCGTTCATGCCGGAATAGGCGGTATCAACTTTGGCGGAACCGAGGCCGAGAGCGTCGGAAACCGCGGAAAGCGCGCCATTGTCGGAGCGCATGGTCGTTGCGATCGACCAGTAGGCGGCATTGTCGGCAGCGTCGCTGACGCGCAGACCGGAGGAAACACGGTTCTGCGTATCCTCCAGGCTGGCGTTAACGCCGCGCAGCGTCTGGAGTGCGGCCATTGCGGACGTATTCGTCAAAATGCTCGTCATGGAAAGGGTGCCCCTGTTGGCTGCTTAAAAAAGGGACATTCCGGATTTCACCGGCAACGGTGCCAGCTTCATGCCTGTTAACCCGCGCTTAAAGTCGGTTAACTCACCGTTTCTATGCAGCCAAGAAACAGCAATATGGTTAACGCAGGGTTAACGCCGAATAGCGAAAATGACGCCGGCCGGAGAAAAGCCGGCCAGCGCCTGTTTTCGTCAGCCAATCCGACGAGCCTGACGCTCTTAACGGAAGAGCGACAGGATGTTCTGCGACGAGGAGTTGGCGATCGACAGCGACTGGACAGCCAGCTGCTGCTGCGTCTGCAGCGCCGACAGCTTGCTGGATTCCTCTTCCATGTCGGCGTCTACGAGCTTGCCGACGCCGGAGTCGATGGAGTCCATGAGCTTCGAGACGAAGTCGGTCTGCATGTCGATGCGCGAGTTCATCGAGCCGAGCGACGCGGCCGCACTGGTCATCTGCTTGAGCATGGAGTCGACGTGCTGGATCATGAAGTCCAGGGCATCCGAGTTGCTGAAGCTGCCGCCCATATTGCCTTGTACCGTGGCGAGGTCGGTGATGTCGAGATCGTATACCGAGAAGCCGGCCTGTGCGGCCGTTACGCCGGTCGCCACTTTGCTGGTATCGACATAGTAGGAGGTACCGGCACCGTCGTCATAAGCAACGTCCTGCCCTGCCGTCGGCTGAGTCGCGGTCAGCTCTACCCACTTGTCCTGGCCGTTAAGCTGCAGATACTGAGGCACACCGCCGGCATCGAGGGCAACCGTCTGACCGCTTGCGTTCGTTTGGAACGTCAGGGCGGGGGTCGCGTTCAGCAGAGTGTCGGTCGAATAGGCCTTGATCGCTTGAGTCGTTGCCACGCCATTGATGTTGACGGTTACGGATACACCATCCGTACCGGTGAACAGGGCCTCGTTGTCGAGAATGCCCTTGCCATAGCCGCCTGTCGCGCCGGTGTCGAACAGGATCGTGGTGCTGTCGAGGGTATAGTCGACCTTCTTGACCGAGACGTTGCCGGAGGCATCGCGTACGAAGGAAGCGACGACGTTCTTCGTCACCGCGCCGCCGCTGATATCGGCTTCGAGCCAGTTTTCGCCGGAGAACGAGGCAGCATCGCCGATGCTCTTCAACTGATCCTGCAGCTGCTTGATTTCGCCCTGGACCTTCGCCTTGTCGACGCCGTCTTCGGTGGCTGCGACCAGCTTCTGCTTGATCTGGGTGACGACGTCGATGGCGGCGTTCATGCCGGAATAAGCGGTATCGACCTTGGCGGAACCGAGGCCGAGAGCGTCAGAAACGGCGGAAAGCGCGCTGTTGTCGGAGCGCATGGTCGTTGCGATCGACCAGTAGGCGGCGTTGTCGGCAGCGGAACCGACGCGCAGACCGGACGAAACGTGAGCCTGCGTATTCGAAAGGCTCTTATTGATGCCCTGCAACGTCTGCAGAGCGGCCATGGCCGCGCCATTGGTGAGAATGCTCGTCATGATACTAGTGTCCCTTATTGAAAAGGAATGGGAGGGGACATTCCGGACCTTTACCGGGAACGGCTATCAGCATCATGCCTGCTAACCGGTTAGTTAGGTTAACCGCCGTTTCGATGGTCCTAGAAGACACCAATATGGTTAAGGAACACTGAACGCTGGATTGAAAAAGTGTAAACAAAACCGTAACTTACACGGCCAACATTAACCTACTCTTAAACAATTCGCGGCCGGGAACGACCCGGCCGCGAGTTCATTCGAAATCCTGCGTCGCTCTTAGCGGAAGAGCGACAGGATGTTCTGCGACGAGGAGTTGGCGATCGACAGCGACTGGATGGCGAGCTGCTGCTGCGTCTGTAGGGCTGTCAGCTTGCTGGATTCCTCTTCCATGTTGGCGTCTACGAGCTTGCCAACGCCGGAGTCGATCGAGTCCATGAGCTTCGAGACGAAGTCGGTCTGCGTGTCGATGCGCGAGTTCAGCGAACCGAGCGACGCTGCCGCACTGGTCATCTGCTTGAGAGCCGAGTCGACAGACTGGATCATAAAGTCCAGAGCATCCGACGCGGTAAAGCTGCCGCCCATATTGGTTGCCACAGTCTGGAGATCGGTGATGTCAAGATTTGACACCGAGAAGCCGGCCGCCTGGTTCGTTACTGCGGTCGCCGCATTGCCGGTATCGATATAGTAGGACGTGCCGGCACCGTCGTCATAGGCCACTTCCTGCCCTGCCGTCGGCTGAGCCGCAGTCAGCTGTACCCACTTGTCCTGACCGCTGAGCTGCAGATACTGAGGCGTACCGCCCGCATCGAGGGCCACCGTCTGACCGCTGGCGTTCGTCGAGAACGTCAGACTGGGGGTCGCATTCAGCAGATTGTCGGTCGAGTAGCCCTTGACCGTCTGGGTCGACGCAACACCATTGATGTTGACGGAGACCGTTACACCGTCGGTGCCGGTGAACCGGACGTTATTGTCGAGAAGGCCGTTGCCGTAGCCGCCGGTTGCGCCGGTGTCGAACAGAACCGAGGTGCTGTCGAGGGCATAGTCGACCTTCTTGACCGAGACGTTGCCCGAGCCATCGCGCACGAAGGAGGCGACGACGTTCTTCGTCACTGAGCCGCCGCTGATGTCGGCCTGGAGCCAGTTTTCGCCGGAGAACGAGGCAGCATCGCCGATGCTCTTCAGCTGGTCCTGCAACTGCTTGATTTCGCCCTGGACCTTCGCCTTATCGACGCCGTCTTCGGTAGCGGCGACCAGCTTCTGCTTGATCTGGGTGACGACGTCGATGGCGGCGTTCATGCCGGAATAGGCGGTATCAACCTTGGCGGAACCCAGGCCGAGCGCGTCGGAAACGGCGGAAAGCGCGCTGTTGTCGGAGCGCATGGTCGTTGCGATCGACCAGTAGGCGGCGTTGTCGGAAGCGGAACCGACGCGCAGACCGGACGAAACGTGAGCCTGCGTATTCGAAAGGCTCTTGTTGATTCCCTGCAACGTCTGCAGAGCGGCCATTGCGGACGTGTTCGTTACAATACTTGTCATAGTTGTCCCCTGAAACTCGGTACAAAAAAGGAGGACATACCGGACTTTTAATACCGGTAATGACGGACCAGCCTCATGCCACTCGGTTCATCAATCTTAAAACCAAACCCGTCATGTCAGGCCAATCTCGTCGCTATTGCTTGCTAATTCCTTAAGCCCAGAAAAGGCTGAACCGCCCCGCCATTATATGGTTAAGCCGAAGTTAGGTCGTGCGCAAAAAGTGTGCCACGGGAGTGACAGTTCGCCTGGCCGCATCCACCTGTTTCGAGCAAGATTCAACTGTTACTGCGGCAAACTGCCAGCCAGCACAGGGTCGAACGACCGACATGGCTTCCGAGCTTTGAGGGAGTAGCAAGAATTGAAAGCAGCCGTAACCTTCTCAGCCGCGTCGCAGGCGCTTCAAAAGGGACAGTACACGAAGTCCCTCGAGATGCTTAACCAACTCATCGACGTCCAGAAAGATGCGAAAACATACGCGCTTCTTGCCAAAACGCTCGAGACGCTCGGAATGAAGGCTGACGCCGCCAGGGCATACATACTCGCGTCGGAACAACCTACTCAAAACGTGTCAGAATATCAGAAGCAGGCACTGCGGATCTACTTCGAACTGCAGGATGACGAGCAGGTGCTTCTCATCGGCATGAAGCTTTTCATTAAGCATCCCAACGAAGCCGAAATTGCATACGCCCTGGCTTCGATTTTTCTGAAACAGGGCAAGGACGACCTGCTTCCCCCCTTCCGCAAGCCGCTGACCGACAGCTCGGATCCAAAGCATCTGCATCTGGCCACGCGGCTATTGACCAACGATCTGGGGGACGAGGCGAACCTGCATCTTGCTCGCAAGATCCTCAGCAAATACGCGAGCGATGCGACATTCCGCTTCATCTATCTCATCTTCTGCCGTGAATTTTGCGAATACGATGCGGTCGAGAAGCATCAACGCGATCTGGATGCGATCATTGCTTCGGGCAATCACGAGATCTTCCGCAAGGACAATGCGTTCTATAACTTCACCTGGTGCGGGGATGAAAGCATCAATCGCTTGGCGGAAGCCACCACCCCCACGATGCCGGCGAACATCACGCAAGAGCGGCGTCAGGTGCCCCATGTCTGGGGTGAAAAAATCCGGATCGGTTATCTTTCCGCGGATTTTTTCGCCGACCATGCGACCATGAAGCTGCTGCGGCGCGTCCTCGAGGTCCATGACAGGGATCGTTTTGACGTAACGCTGTTCTGCCATACGCCGCTGCAGTTCATTACGGAAGACGACACTCTGCGCTCCCAGTGGGGGAAAGTCGTACGTATTCACGATCTCAGCGACCAGGCTGCCGCTCAACTGATTCGTGAGCATAACATTGACGTTCTCGTCGATCTGAAAGGCCACACGCACTTCACCAGGGCTGCTATCCTCAATCATAGGACGGCCCCGGTACATGTATCCTGGCTTGGCTATCCCGGCAGCACCATCCACGTCGACCTCGACTATGTCATCGGCGACCCCTATGTCCTGCCAGAGGTATGCAAGCCCCACTATGACCAGAAGCTAGCCCGGCTTCCGGAGAGCTACCAGCCCAACGACGCTGTGCATCGGCCGCTTCCCGAACCTGTCACGCGTGCTGAACTGGGGCTTCCGGACGATGCCTTCGTCTTTGCTTCCTTCAACGCCAACCGCAAGATATCGCTGAAGACGATCGAGCTGTGGACCCGGATCCTGAAGCGGACGAAAAACAGCGTGATTTGGATCATGACGCAACATCCGCGCACAGAAGCCAATATCATCAAAAAATTTCAGCAGGGCGGCATCTCCCCGAAGCGAATCTTCTTTGCTCCGAAGCTGAAGTTCGAGCTCCACCTCAATCGCCTGCCGGCGGCCGACCTTGCGCTCGATACCTTTCCCTGCAACGGCCACACCACGACCTCGGAGCAGCTCTGGAGCGGATTGCCGGTGCTGACGGTCAAGGGAACGCATTTTGCCTCCCGCGTGAGCGAGAGCTTGCTGAATGCAATCGGGCTGCCGGAGCTGGTGGCGCAGGACGTCGACGAGTACGAGGAAATGGCGGTGGCGCTGGCGGAAGATCACGGACGCGTCGCGGCATACAAAGAACGGCTGATCGCCAACCGGTTTGTCAAGCCATTGTTTGACGCAGAACGTCTCTGCCGTCATCTGGAAAAGGCCTATGAAATGATGGTTGAGCGCGCCAGGGCAGGATTGGAGCCGGATCACATCGACGTGCCGGCGCTGCCCGCGCGCGCAGCCCCCTTCTTGGATAGGGCCGAGTAACAGGCCGCACGAGGTGAACGAAACCGCCGGTCACGCGCCCGGCGGTTTTCATTTGCGGTCACTCTGGTCGATCGGGTGTGCGAATTAGTGGAAGGACCGCACGAGGCTGCCGACCAGCAGATTCCAGCCGTCAATCAGCACGAAGAACAGAATCTTGAAGGGAAGCGAGATCGACGTCGGTGGCAGCATCATCATACCCATCGCCATGGTGATCGTCGCAACGATCAGGTCGATGACGAGGAACGGCAGAACGATCAGGAAGCCGATCTCAAACCCACGCCGGATTTCCGAAATCATGAATGCCGGAATGAGAACGCGGTAGTCGATCTGGGCACCCGTTTGGACCGTCTGGCCACGCTCACGGGCGAGGTCGACGAAGAGCGCCAGATCCTTGTCGCGCGTGTTGGCGGCCATGAACGTTCGGAAAGGCTCGGCGATGCGCTGCACCGCCTCCTGCTCGTTGATCTGACTGGCCAGCAGCGGCTGCACGCCGTTCTGCCAGGCTTGATCGAAAGTCGGCGACATGACGTAGAAGGTCATGAAGAGCGCCAGCGAGAGCAGGATCATGTTGGAAGGCGTTGAAGAAAGCCCCATGCCGCTGCGCAGGATGGAAAAGGCGATGACGAAGCGCGGAAAGCTCGTCACCATGATCAGGATGCCGGGAGCAATCGAAAGGACGGTCAAAAGACCGAAGGTACGGATAATCCAGGCCGCGACGGAGCCATCGACCGGGATATTCAAAAGATTGCCTGGTAGCTGCTGGGCAAACGCCAGTTCCGGCACCGCCATCATGGCGGCAAATAAAGCTATGAATCGAATCATTCGATGACAAAGGTCCTGAACATGACCTTCGATACGCGCCCTTTGGAGCGCAGGTCAACACGTTCCTGGATGTCATCCCTGAGATATTGAAAGCCGCGCGGCCCTTCGATCTGCTGAAGGGAAACGGTCCGGATGTAGGCCATGATATCCTGGTGGATATCCTCGGCCATCTTCACGTCCGGAGGGCCATCGAAAAGTAGCGCCACCTCGAGCCGTACCCAATTTTCCGAGGGATAGGCAAGGTTAGAGGTGATCGGCTCAAGCTGAACGATGTTGTTTGCTTCGGTGGAGATGTGAGGAAGCCCGGCTTCTGCTTCCTTGCCTTCCCCGGCGCCAGCCGGGACCGTTTCGGTCGCGGCCGCTTGCTCGGCGCTCTTGACGTTCGGGGCGATCATCGTGCCAAGGAACCAGCCCCCGCCGCCGCCGAGCACGGTCAGCGCGAGCAGGCCGATCGCCATGATCAGCATCGCAGGCCTCTTTTTGGGACTGCCTTCGTTTTCCACTGCGTCTGCCATAGCTGTGAGGCCCTAGAGCGGCGAGAAAAGATCGACGGCCTGCTGGCCGCTTGGTGGCTGCTGCACTTCCATCAGACGGCCACGGCCGCCGTAGGAGATGCGCGCTTCGGCGATCTTGTCGTAGGAGATCTGGTTGTCGGAGTTGACATCCTGCGGGCGCACGATACCGGCGACGTTGAGGATGCGCAGTTCCTGGTTCAGACGAACCTCCTGCGAGCCGCTGATCACGAGGTTGCCGTTTTCCAGAATGCCGGTGACGACGGCGGCGACGAGAAGCGTTAGCTTGTCCGTGCGTTCGATCTTGCCCTTGCCATCCGTGCTGGTGTCGGACCCATAGGTGACATCGGTCTTCGATTGCGGCGTCCAGCCGAAGATCTGCGCGTTGACGTCCCAGTTCAGCCCGCTCGAATTCTGCCGGCTACGACTGGTTTCGTTGTCGAACGATGCCTTGTCGTTGATCTGGATATCGACCGTCAGGATATCGCCGACGTTAAGCGCGCGCGCGTCCTTGAAAAGGGCTGACTGCGAGTCGTTCCACAGGGAATACCCCTGCGCCACCTGGTGCGGATTCTTCGGATAAAGCGACATCTGCGGTGTCTGGCCATAGGCCAGGCCGCTGCCGATCGGGCTCATGGCAGGCGCCCGGCCGATCTCCCTCACAGCCTGCGGCGATTGGCAGCCTGCGAGAAGAGCAACAGCGGCAATGGCAGCCGGGAAACGTTTGTTCATGAGGGATCCTTCGACGTATTGGGATCGGACGCACTTGCGATGATATTGGCGAGGACCGCCGCCTTTTGCGGATCCATCTCGTTCAGGATCAGGCTCGACTGACGTGAACTGAGCCGCATGATCACCGCGGCCGCGACCTCGGTCTTCACTTCCTGGAGCTGCAGCGCCGCGGCATCCGGCTTCATGTTCTTATAGATGTCGGTAAGGCCTGCCTGAGCCTGTTTGAGAAAGTCATTGCGACGCTTCAGCCAATCCTGATATTCGGCCGTGCGCTTGCCCATCTCTGCCATGCGGGAGTCGATATCCGCCTGCAGCTTTTCGAGTTCCTGTTTCTGCAGCAAATAGCGTTGGTCACGTGCCGGATCGGCAATATTGGTGCAGAACTGTTTGATTTCCTCTTCCGACGTGAGGTTGCCGGTGGGGCTTGCCGCCTCCTGGGCAAAAGCGCCCGGGATGGACAGAAGGACAACTGCGGCAGCCGGCAGCGCGAGGCTCCGCAACAGCCCAGAGATATTCAGGCCGAATTTCGAAACGATCATTGCAGTACGAGCTCCGCCTGCAGCGCACCTGCAGATTTGATACCCTGCAGGATTGCGATGATACCATCCGGTTTGACGCCAATGTTATTGAGACCTGCGACAAGGGTTCGAAGGTCTGGTCCGTTGATGACTGCGAGGGCCCCGCCGGTTTTCTGCGTAGAGATATAGGTCTGCGGCTGAACGGCGGTGACCCCGCGTGAGAACGGTTCAGGCTGGATAACCTGCGGCGTCTCAGTGACCTGCACAGTCAGCGTTCCGT
>NZ_JBNDHT010000033.1:0-55640 GCF_056755115.1 Rhizobium sp. SVR5-2C
TACGCCCAGTAAAAGGCGGGCATAGCCAAACCGAACGCGCCTAGAAATGCATGCCTAGAAATTGCACGGATCTAACCTTTGCGTGTTAGGCCACCATTAAGCAATATCGATTCTTATGCGACAGACGACGATGGCTTTTGGCCGGCCGCATGACGCGCACGTCGCATCCAAGCTATTTCCCATTTCATCTCCACAAGGGCCGGGGCATCCCGGCGCGGGCAAGACTCCATGTTGAAGAATATGAAAATCCGAACGAAGATCCTTTCGGTCGTCGTTCTCCTCGGTCTCATCTCGATTGCCGGCCTTGTCTATGTTGTGCGCGAATTCAAGGGCGCCGATCAGCAATACAGCACGTTCATAGACCATGAGGCGCTCGCCGCCATGCAGGGTTCGCGGGCAAACTCCTCGGTGCTCTCCTCCGTCCTCCAGGCGAGCTTCTCGCTGAACCTGCAGGCCGGCTCGAAGGAATCGGAGGCCGCGGCCAAGGCCGCATCGAAGTTCGGCCAGGCTCGGGACCGCCTCCTGCAGGTGGCCGAGCTCGTGCCGAGCCGGAAGGCCGCCGTGGATGAGCTCGTGGCGGATGTCACAGCGCTGGAAGGAGTAACAAAGAAGGCGCTCGACCTGCGCAATTCCGGCGACGAGAAGGGCGCGGCGGATACGATCGCCCAGGTCAGCGCCGGCGTTGCAGCCATCACGCCGAAGTTGATCGCCAACAACGACGCGCTGATGAAGCAGCTCAACGACGGCGGCGACGCGCTCTCCGATACGATGAACCAGCGTATCAATCTCTGCTTCACCATCATCGGCATCGCCACGCTGGCGCTTATCGGATTTGGTATCTACGTCGCCCAGACGGGCATCGCGGCGCCGATCACGAGGCTCGGCGAGGGGATGAAGTCGCTCGCCGAAGGCGACACTAGCGGCGAGATCATCGGCCTCGACCGCCGCGACGAAATCGGCCTCATGGCACAGGCCGTGCAGGTCTTCCGCAACAACGAGATCGAACGCGTCAATCTGGAAGAGCGCGCTGTGGCCGACCGCAATCTCAGCGACCGCGAGCGCCAAGAACGGGATGCACAGCGCAATGCGGAAGCGAGCGAACTGGAGCGCGCCATGCGCTCGCTCGGAGAAGGCCTGCGCCGTCTTGCGGAAGGCGACCTCGTTTCCCGCATCGAGACGCCGTTTGCCGCGCATCTCGACTCCCTGCGCCTCGACTTCAACAACTCGGCGAGCAGGCTCAACGAGACGATGGTCTCGGTCGGCTCGAATGCCACGGCGATCAATGCCGGGGCCAACGAGATCCGCTCCTCGGCGGATGCGCTTTCCAAGCGCACCGAACAGCAGGCCGCTTCTGTCGAGGAGACCGCCGCAGCACTCGAGGAGATTACGACCACCGTCAAGGACGCGGCAAAGCGCGCGGGGGAAGTGAGCCAGCTCGTCACCCGCACCCGCGCCGGGGCCGAGAAATCAAGCGACGTGGTGCGCAAGGCGGTCGATGCCATGCAGGAGATCGAAAAATCCTCCGGCGAGATCTCCAACATCATCGGTGTCATCGACGACATCGCCTTCCAGACGAACCTCTTGGCGCTCAATGCCGGCGTCGAGGCCGCCCGCGCAGGCGAAGCCGGTAAGGGCTTTGCGGTCGTCGCCCAGGAGGTGCGCGAACTTGCCCAGCGCTCCGCCAATGCAGCGAAAGAGATCAAGGCGCTGATCACCACGTCCGGCGCGCATGTGGAGACCGGCGTCGCGCTCGTCGGCGAGACTGGCAAGGCGCTGGAAACCATCCTTCACGAAGTGCAGGAGATCAATAGCCATGTCCATGCGATTGCCGAGGCCTCCCGCGAGCAGTCCATCGGCCTGCAGGAGATCAACACCTCGGTGAACGCGATGGACCAAGGCACGCAGCAGAATGCCGCCATGGTCGAGGAAACGACCGCGGCGAGCCACAACCTGGCGACCGAGGCCGCGGCGCTCAATGATCTGCTCGGCCAGTTCAAGCTGACGGGAACAGGCAGTATCGCGGTAGCAGCACCTTCCACCTCGCATGGTGCGCCGCGGCCTGCGGCCCGCCCCGCACCGGCGTCCAAGCGCGCGATCCGCATCGCGAGCGAAGGCAATGCGCGGCCGACGGTGTCCCCTGCGCGCGCGCTTGGCCAAAAGCTTGCCGGCGCATTCGGGGGCGGCGGCACGTCCTCAGCCAGCAAGGAGGCAGACTGGACGGAGTTTTGAAAACACCAAGAATCAGATGATCAGGATGGGCGGCTTCGGCTGCCCATTTGTTTTTCAACGGCATTGTAGGTCGGGCTGCCCGACCTGAGACATAGGTGACGTTTTGTCCCGGAGACATGGGTAACACTTTCCGTTTTTGGCGGGAGGTGTTGATGCCGTGGAGAGAGACTTCGGTGATGGAGGAACGTCTGCGTTTTGTTGCCCGCCTTCTCGACGGAGAAGGGATGAGCGATGTGTGCCGCGAGTTCGGGATCTCGCGCAAGACCGGCTACAAGATCTTCAACCGCTACAAGGATGAGGGCCTGGAGGCCCTGACCGACCGGTCGCGGCGGCCGGTGCGCTATGCCAACCAGTTGCCTGAACCGGTGGAGATCATGATCGTGCGGCTGAAGCAGGACAAACCGCACTGGGGCGCCAGGAAGATTCGGGAACTGTTGGTCAGAAAGCTGCGGGGGGATGTGCGCGTGCCGGCCAGGAGCACCGTGCATGCCGTGCTCGACCGCCATGGGCTGGTTGCCCAGGCTCGGCGGCGGCAGCGCCACCGGGCGCAGGGAACGCCGCTGTCCGACGCGCGCTTGCCGAACGACCTGTGGTGCGCCGACTTCAAGGGCGAGTTCAAGCTCGGCAATGGCCGATACTGTTACCCCCTGACGGTCTCCGATCAGGCCTCACGCTTCCTGCTTTGCTGCGAAGCCCTGGACTCAACGACGGAGGCCGGCGTGTTTGCCGCCTTCCAGCACTTGTTTGCCGAAAGCGGCTTGCCGCAGGCGATCCGAAGCGACAACGGTCTGCCTTTCGCTTCGCCGAATGGGCTCTACAATCTCTCGAAACTGTCGGTCTGGTGGCTCAGGCTCGGCATTGCCCTCGAACGCATCCGGCCGGGGCATCCGCAGGAGAACGGCCGGCATGAGCGCATGCATCTGACCTTGAAGAAGGAGGCGATCCGCCCGCCGTCCGTCAACAGCCTGCAGCAGCAGGCTCGCTTCGATGCATTCTTGCGCGAATTCAATACCGAACGGCCGCATGAGGCCCTCGCCATGAAGGCGCCCGCCGAGGTCTATGTCGCCTCCGCAAGACCCTATCGCGGCCTGCCGGAGCTCACCTATCCCCTGCACGACAGGGACGTGATCGTCACTGCATGCGGCCGCATCTGCCTGCATCGCAAGAAGGTCAACGTCTCCACCGTCATGGCCGGTCAGCGGCTCGGTATCAAGGAAGTCGACGACGGCATTTGGCTTGTCAGCTTCATGCACTATGATCTCGGATATATCGACTTGGAACAGAGGACCTTGCAAACCATCGACAACCCGTTCGGCACGAGGTTGTCACCCATGTCTCAGGGACGATCTGTTACCTATGTCTCCGGACTGGACAGGGCGGAAGCTGGAGCGGGTGAAGGGAATCGAACCCTCGTATTCAGCTTGGGAAGCTGCTGCTCTACCATTGAGCTACACCCGCAACGACGGAAGCCTTCCAACAGATGGAGGACGGTGTCAAGCGCTCAGATGTGGAAGCTCTTCTAGAGCTCACGCGCTGTGCTTGATAGTTCGATCCGAAACCGGAGCCACAAAGCCTTTCGGTGACGGAGCATGTACATTTCTAATCGCCTGCTCGTGCCGTCCTCCCCAATCAATCATGTTTTCCTCCCTGGCCTAAGCCGCAGCGAGTATTTCGCAGTAAACAGTAGCGGGAATTTTAGAAATCGTCCGCCATTCGACGATGGCGCCACAGGATACTTCGGGCGACTGTAGGAACCATCTTCTCCATGCCGTCACTAACGGCAGAATAAAATCACTCCTTAGGAATATTAACGGCCGCTCCAGCTTGGAAATACCTTTCAATTCGGACGGAAGATAGATTATAAGTATAACATCACATTATATCGCGTATCTGTAGAATAAATCATTCACAACCTCGGTATATTTCCGATTTACTTCATGCATATCTAGAAACTTCATTAGTTTTTAGAGTCGACAGTCCCAAGTCAGCATGTTACGTTTTCCGCACTTCTACATTAGGATCAGCTACGCTGATCGGCGTAATTCGTGCACTATATTGACGTAGACACGAATTCTTTCTGCGCTGGGGGGGCGCAATCACGCCATGATGCGAACAGACGCGACCGAGCCAGATATTTCCAACCAGTGGGGTGCACGACGAAGCCATGACGCACTGCGGCGGACGCGCTCTAGCGTGGACTTCGCTATCCTTATTCCCTGCTACAATGAGGCAAAGGCCGTCAGTAAGGTAGTGAATGATTTCAAAAGAGCCTGCCCGACCGCCCGGATCTATGTTTACGACAACAACTCGACGGACGAGACATGCTTACGAGCACGAGAGGCCGGTGCAATCGTCCGTGCGGAACCGCAGCAGGGCAAGGGTAACGTCGTAAGGCGCATGTTTGCAGACGTCGACGCGGACGTATTCATTCTCGTGGACGGTGATGGCACCTATGATGCCTCAACGGCGCCAATTCTGATTGACAAGCTGATCTCGGAGAATCTCGACTTCGTAAACGGGGCGCGGCTCTCGACCGACGAACAGGCCTATCGCCCAGGGCACCGGTTCGGGAATTATCTGCTGACGGCCATCGTCCGCAATATTTTCGGACGTCAGTTCCGTGACATGCTTTCAGGCTATAAGGTGCTGTCTCGTCGCTTCGTGAAATCCTTTCCGGCCACGTCGAGGGGCTTCGAGATCGAGACTGAGATTGCAGTGCACGCGCTTGAACTGAGAGTGCCCTGCGCCGAGATCGCGACGAATTACAATGCGCGCATGGAAGGTTCGCAAAGCAAGTTGCGGACTTATCGCGACGGCTTCAAGATTCTGCTTCTCATCGCGCGCCTGATCAAGGATGAACGCCCGTTTCAATTCTTCGGCCTGTCGGGCTTTCTGCTCGTCTTGGCCGCTCTCTGGTTGAGCATCCCAATATGGGAGGTCTTCCTCGAGACCGGTACGGTACCGAGGTTACCAACGGCGGTGCTCTGCGTTGGCCTGGTTCTTTCCGGGACCCTCAGCTTTCTCATCGGGCTGATCCTGGAGATGGTGTCGCGTACGCGACTTGAGATGAAACGGCTCTGCTATCTTCAGTCGCACTGAGCGAGGCGACTGGGCCAAACGTCTCCAGCTGCAAGAAATCAGGAGGTGTCGGATGCTGTCGGGATACGCTGTCGTGGGTGCCATCGGATTTCTTGTTGACGCCGGCGTTCTGCACTTCTTGCTCGCAACCACCGGGATGGGCCCGGTTGGTGCGCGCCTGGTGTCCTTTCCGATCGCGCTGGCGGTTACGTTTTTTCTCAACAGGCAGCTTGTCTTTGCAGGTTCGCGGCATTCGCTTGCGATTGCCATCCCGGCTTATGTCGGCGTCCAAGGCGTCGGCTACCTCGTCAATATGGCGATCTATAGTGTATTGGTTTTTTCGGCACCTTGGCCGCTGAGCCATCCCCTTGTCGCGCTCGCCGTCGCATCGGGCATGGCCCTTTTCGTCAATTACATCGGCGCAAGAAGAATCGTGTTCGCGCCGGGTGAGACTCGAGCCTGGCCGGGTTCCGAGTTGCTCCAAACATGCTGGACAATCTTGCGGCCGGACGCCGTCCGCTTGGGCGCCATCGTTCTGACGCTGCCGCTGCTCATTTTCTCGGCCTATTTCCTCGTGTCCTACCTCAGTATCGGTCGCGACGTCGAGACGGCGCGGCGGCATATTCTGGCGGCCTACGAGTCCGGAGACCTTGTGCCGGGGAGTTGGAGAGATCGCGGCAACATGGTCATCGGCGAGCATCAGTACAACGACTGCTTGATCCTGCTGATGGCAATCGACCAGCGGCTCGAAAACCGCTGGCAGCTGGCGGTGTCTCCGAGTGCGCCGTTCGCTGAGGGGCAGCAGCCCTGCGATGCGTTGCAGACATTCGCTCAAACCAATCAGACAGAGATCGGGGTTCAACCCTATCATCGCTATTTGCACGCGCAAACGGTGCTCATGCGCTACATCCTGCCTCTGGCGGAGATCGCGACGATCCGATGGGGTTATCGAGCATTCTGTCGCTGTTGATCATTGCCGTGGCTGCTTTCGCAATGTTCCGGCTGATCCGGGGAGATGATGTTTTCCTCGGTTTGCTCTTTGTTTCGATCGGATTTGGATTCGCGCGCTGGTTCGGGTTTGAATCGTTTTCGCAGTCCTTGGGCCACGCGCCTGCAGATGCTGTCGCAGTTCTCTTTGCATTGTACTTATGCGTCGCGTCGCGTCGCCAACTCTCCCGCGTGCACTTGGTGACGGCATCGGCGCTCTTCGGCTGTTTTACGATACTGACGGAGTTCCTGACAGGTGGCCTGCCGCTAGGGCTTGCGATGATCGTGGGGATTACCCCCTTCGTCTTGAGGAGTTCGGCAAATCGCATGGAGACTGCTGTTTCGGTGGCAACGGCTGCGACGGCTTTTGTTATCGCGGCCGGGCTGTGTCTGGTGATCAAGCTCGCGCTTGCGACCCTGGTTTTCGGCCCAGACGTGATCACGGATTTTGCAAGCTCACTTGAACACCGGACAGCGGGAGACCCGGACCCAGTGAAGTGGTTGAGAAAGGTTATAGGCGGGTTGAGCACGCCGGTCGGCGGTCTTCACTATTTCATGGCCGGCTTCGGCCTGTTACTGGCCGTCGCGGGCGGCATTTGGGGATGGCAGAAAATCCAGTCGCTCTCGTCGAGCGAAGCCTTTCGAACGAAAGCGACACTCCTGGCCGGATCCAATCTCGTGCTGTTGGCGTGGCTGATAGTTTTCTGGCAGCACACGATCCAGCATGCCTGGTTCATGGACCGAATTTTCGTCTGGACTTATTGCTCGGGGTTCGCGCTGTTCGCCTTCGGCGTGGTCATGAGCCGTTCGCCCCGTGGGAAGCCCGGCATCCCTGTTCATCGTCACGAAAACGGGCTTAGTCGGAGCGACAAGACCCGCAACGGGTAGGTGAACCTTCCAACAGCGCTATCAAGCGCTCAGATGCGGAAGTGCTTCGAGAGCTTCAGGCCCTGCGCCTGATAATTCGATCCCAGCCCGGAACCATAGAGGCTTTCGGGTTTTTCCAGCATGTGCTCGTAAACCAGCCGGCCGACGATCTGGCCGTCTTCCAGGATGAAGGGCACTTCGTGGCTGCGCACCTCGAGAACCGCGCGGCTGCCCCTTCCGCCGGCCGGCGCATGGCCGAAGCCCGGATCGAAGAAGCCGGCATAATGCACGCGGAATTCCCCAACGAGCGGATCGAAGGGCGTCATCTCGGCTGCATAGTGGGGCGGAACATGCACTGCCTCGCGCGAGACGAGGATGTAAAATTCGTCCGGATCGAGGATCAGTTCATTGCGGCCCCGGCTATAGAGCGGCTCCCAGAAATCGAAGATATCGTGCTCGCCTTTCTTGTCGACATCGACGACTGCCGTGTGATGCTTGCCGCGATAACCGATCAGACCGTCCTTGTCGCCTGCCAGGTCAATCGACAGCGCGATACCGCCGCCGGAAACGTTGGGTTTGGCGCTCGCAACAAGCGTTTCTGCATCGTGCAGGGCCTGCAGTTCCGGCTCTCCCAAAACGGACTGGCCAACCCGGAAGCGTATTTGCGAGAGGCGCGAGCCGCGGCGCACGACGACAGGGAACGTACGCGGGCTGATTTCCAGGTAGAGCGGCCCCGAATAACCGGCAGGGATCTTGTCGAATTCCTGCGCGTAGTCGGTAATGACGCGGGTGAAGATATCCAGGCGGCCGGTCGAGCTCTTCGGGTTCGCCGAGGCCGACATTTCAGCCGGAAGGTCAAGGCGTTCCATGAGGGGCACGATATAGACGCACCCGGTTTCAAGAACGGCACCTTCGGAAAGGTCGATGACATGCAGGCTCAGCCGGTCCAGCTTGTCGGAAACGAGGTGGGACGGACCGGGCATGAAGCTTGCGCGGACGCGGAAGGCTTTGCTGCCCAACCGGAGATCCAAGCTGGCGGGTTGAATCTGGTCAAGATCGAGCTCGCGCTCACTCGTGAGGCGCCCGGTCTCAAACAGGGCGGCAATTGCGCGGTCGGCCAAGATTCCAGTTTCGCGAGCCATCATGCTCCATCCATAGTTCGTGGCCGACAAAACCAAATACAGGGAATTGACGCAAGAAGCTAACGGCAGTATTGCAGCTTTATCCCGTGGTGATTTGGCCGGTCGGCTTGCAGCCACGTTAAACAAGTGGCTAAAAGGACCGGGTATGAAACCGGTCTGCTTTTGCGGCCGGTTTTTTTGTTGTTTGAAAGTGGTGATGGCATGAGCAAGACCTGGCGCCCGGCAACCCAACTCGTTCACGGCGGAACGCTGCGCTCGCAATATGGCGAGATGTCGGAGGCAATCTATCTGACGCAGGGCTTCGTCTACGACACGTCGGAGGCGGCAGAAGCGCGCTTCAAGGGCGAGACCGAGGGCTTTATCTATGCCCGCTACGGGAGCCCGACTAACGACATGTTCGAGAAGCGCATGTGCGCGCTGGAAGGCGCGGAAGATGCCCGCGCCACGGCCTCCGGCATGGCTGCCGTCACCGCCGCAATCCTCTGCCAGCTGAAGGCCGGCGATCATATCGTAGCTGCCCGTGCGCTCTTCGGCTCCTGCCGCTGGGTCGTTGAGACGCTGGCGCCGAAATACGGCATCGAATGCACGCTGGTGGATGGCCGCCATCTCGAGAACTGGGAAAAGGCGATCACCAAGAAGACCAAGGTCTTCTTCCTGGAAAGCCCGACCAACCCGACGCTCGAAATCGTCGATATCGCCGGCGTTGCAAAGCTCGCAAACCAGATCGGCGCGAAAGTGGTCGTGGACAACGTCTTCGCGACGCCGCTCTTCCAGAAGCCGCTGGAGCTCGGCGCGCATATCGTCGTCTATTCGGCCACCAAACATATCGACGGTCAGGGCCGTTGCCTCGGCGGCGTCGTCCTTTCCGATAAGGAGTGGATCAACGAGAACCTGCACGACTACTTCCGCCACACCGGCCCGGCAATGTCGCCGTTCAACGCCTGGACGCTGCTGAAGGGCATCGAGACCCTGCCGCTGCGCGTTGCACAGCAGACGAAGAATGCGTCGAAGATCGCCGATTTCCTGGCGGAGCAGAAGCAGGTGGCGCGCGTCATCTATCCGGGCCGCAAGGACCATCCGCAAGCCGATATCATCGCCAAGCAGATGTCTGGCGGCTCGACGCTGGTGTGCTTCGAGCTGAAGGGCGGCAAGGAGGCGGCTTTCGCCCTGCAGAATGCGCTCGACGTCGTGACGATCTCCAACAATCTCGGCGATACGCGCAGCCTGATCACGCACCCGGCGACGACCACACACAAGAACCTTTCGGAGGAGGCCCGCGCCGAGCTCGGCATTTCGGCCGGCACCGTGCGCCTGTCGGCAGGCATCGAAGATACGGACGACCTGATCGAAGATTTCGCTCAGGCTCTTTCCAAGGTTAAATCCTGACCTGCCTTGGGGACGGCCGGGCCTTGCCGGTCCGGCCGGATGCCTTACCTAGGACATCCACGAAGCCACGCTCCGGTGCGGGAGCGCACTCTGAACAACAGGATTAGTGCCCGAAAGAGATGCAATCATCGTGCTTTGAGCATGATCCCAATCATTTCGTGACGGGTCGAGCCCGTGTATAAGATACCGGTAACATATCCTGGCTATGGTGTAAGGCATGTATCGCGCCAACACACGAGATATAGAAGTCGTCGTCGAACCCTTTTATCTGGAGGAGCAATCCGACCCGGACGACGATCGCTATGTGTGGGGTTACCGGATCGTAATCAGCAACAATTCGGACCTGACCGTCAGACTCATCAACCGTTACTGGAACATCACCGACCAAAACGGCGTGGTGGATGAGGTGACCGGTCCAGGCGTCGTCGGTGAGCAACCCCGGCTGGAACCTGGCGACACCTACGAATACTCGTCCGGCTGTCCACTGGATACGCCATCGGGCCTTATGTTCGGGCACTACCAGATGGAAACCGACGCAGGCGAGTTTTTCGACGTAGAAATACCCGCCTTCTCGCTGGATTCTCCCGGTCTGCTCAGGGTACTGAACTGATCACTCGGCAGCCGTTGCGACTTCTTCAACCTCAAAACGATAGGTCTTGGAGCAGAATTCGCAGGTGACGGCAATCTCGCCGTTTTCCTGGCTGGCATCGATCTCGTCCGCCGAGAAACCCTTCAGCACATTCTTGATCTTGTCGCGCGAACAGCTGCACCGGTCGAAGACTTCCCGGGCGCCGAAAACGCGCACGCCACGCTCGTGGAAGAGACGATAGAGCAGCCGTTCCGTACCGACATGCGGGTCGGTCAGTTCATCGGCGTCGATAGTATCGACCAGCGAACGGGCTTCAGTCCAGGCGTCGTCTTCCCTGTGAGTGTGAGCGCCGTCGTCTCCGTCGCCGCCGTGGAGGTCGGCGTGACGCATCCGCTCAGGTGCTTCCGGCAGGAACTGCGCCACGAGCCCCCCTGCCCGCCAGCGATGGCGCGGCATGCCCGCCTCGTCGCGATCGAACAGTTCGGCAGCAGCCAGACGGACACGCGTCGGGATCTGTTCCGACTGACGGAAATAGGTGCCGGCGATATCCTCCAGCGAGGTACCGTTGAGCGGCACGATGCCCTGATACGGCTGGGTGAATTTGCCCTGATCGATCGTGAAGGCGAGCACGCCTTTACCGAGCAACTGTTCCGGCTCGGTCTCGCCTGCGGCGACTGCCTTTTCGAGCAAAGCCTGATCGAAGCGAGCATAGGCGCGAACATCCTCCGGCGTCGAGAAGTCGGCGACGAGGAGATCGACCGGGCCATCGCCCTTCGTCTGCACCGTGAATTTGCCCTCAAACTTAAGGGACGTGCCGAGGAGCACCGTCAGCGCGATGACTTCGGCCAGAAGCCGGGCGACGGGAGCGGGATATTCGTGGCGCTCAAGGATCGCATCCAGCATGGGGCCGAGTTGCACGGCGCGGCCGCGCACGTCGAGGCCCTCTACCTGAAACGGAACAACGTGATCATCGCCGGCGAAGTCGAAATCGCCGAGAGCGCTTGCAGTATCGGACATGGTCTTACTCCTAGTCGTCAGAGCGGCAGACTAGAAAGCCTTTCCGCTCGCGCAGCCACGAGGCCATGAGGCCAAGCACAGCGCGTAGTATGGTTCAGATCGCGCCCAGGCACCATGCAAGAATCGACTTCTGCGCATGAAGGCGGTTTTCCGCTTCATCGAAGACGACGGATTGCGGACCGTCGATCACCTCGTTCGTCACTTCCTCACCGCGATGGGCGGGCAGGCAATGCATGAACAATGCATCCTTGCCGGCCTTCGCCATCAAAGCCTGATTGACCTGATAAGGCTGGAAGACGTTGTGACCACGGGCCCGATGTTCCTGATTCATGGAAACCCAGGTATCGGTCACCACGCAATCGGCTCCCTCGACCGCGCGGTCGGCGTCATGACCGAGCACGATCTGGGCACCCTCGTTGCGGGCCCAGTTTAGATAGTGATCCTTTGGCTCGGAACCAAGAGGCACGGCCATGTTCATCCGGTAGCCGAAGCGGGCGGCACCTTCGACCAAGGAATGCAGGACATTGTTGCCGTCGCCGGTCCAGGCAACCGTCTTGCCCTTGATGGGGCCGCGATGCTCCTCGAATGTCATGACATCGGCCATGACCTGGCAGGGATGGGTATCGTCCGTCAGCGCATTGATGACGGGGACCGTCGCATGTTCGGCAAGCTCCAGCATGCGGCTGTGCTCCGTCGTGCGGATCATGATCGCGTCGACATAACGCGAAAGCACTTTGGCCGTATCGCCGATCGTCTCGGCGCGGCCGAGCTGCATTTCGGTGCCGGAGAGGAAAAGCGTCTCGCCGCCGAGCTGGCGCATGCCGACATCAAAGGATACGCGGGTGCGGGTGGAAGGCTTTTCGAAGATCATCGCCAGCATCTTGCCGGCAAGCGGCCTGTCGCCCTTTCCGGCCTTGAAAGCCTGCTTACGCGCGATCGCGTCGTTCATGATGACCCTGAGATCGGATGCGGTTACCGCCGAGAGATCGAGAAAGTGTTTGGGGGAAGCCATTTCGTTCTTACCTGTCTGCTCCGCAAGGAGCGTCCGTCCATTCAAGCCGTCTTCTTGGTCTTCTGCGCGCGAATGCTTTCTGCAGCACGCTCGAGGCGAGAAAGCCCTTCGCGAGCCTCCTCCGCCGTGACGACGAGTGGCGGAAGCAGGCGGATAACGTTGTCGCCCGCCGGAACCCCAAGCAGACGAGCGGCGCGAATAGCCTGCAGCAGTTCGGATGATGGAACCGCTGCCTTGACCCCAAGCAACAGGCCCTCGCCGCGCACATCCTCAATCACGTCCGGATAGCGATCCTTGAGCGAGGCAAGGCCCTGGCGGAAGACGAGCGCCACCTCACGCACGTGCTCAAGGAAGCCCTCGGCAAGAATGACGTCGAGCACTGCGCTGCCGACCGCCATCGCAAGCGGATTGCCGCCGTAGGTGGAGCCGTGGGTGCCGACCTTCATGCCGGAGGCTGCCTCCGCCGTCGCAAGGCAGGCGCCAAGCGGGAAGCCGCCGCCGATACCCTTTGCGACCGCCATGATGTCCGGTGTGACGCCGGACCATTCGTAGGCAAACAGCTTGCCCGTACGGCCGACACCGGTCTGAACCTCGTCCAGGATCAGCAGCAGGCCCTTCTCGTCGCAAATCTGGCGCAGCGCCCTCATGAACTCGTTGGTCGCCGGGCGGATGCCGCCTTCGCCCTGTACCGGCTCGATGAGGATGCCGGCGGTCGCGTCCGTGATGGCGGCTCGGACTGCCTCGATATCGCCAAAGGGAACCTGGTCGAAGCCCGGCGACTTCGGGCCAAAACCCTCCAGATACTTCTCCTGGCCGCCAGCAGCGATCGTCGCCAGCGTGCGGCCATGGAAGGCACCTTCAAAGGTAATGATATGGAAGCGCTCGGGATGGCCCTTGGAATACTGATATCGGCGCGCCGTTTTGATCGCGCATTCGAGCGCCTCTGCCCCTGAATTGGTGAAGAACACCTTATCGGCGAAAGTGACGTCCGTCAGCCGCTTTGCAAGCGCTTCCTGCCCGGGAATTTCATAGATGTTCGATAGGTGCCAGACCTTGTCGGCCTGCGCCTTCAAAGCCTGGACGACGTGCGGATTGCTGTGGCCGACCGACGTCACGGCAACGCCTGCCCCAAAGTCCAGATAACGTTCGCCGCTTTCGGTTATCAGCCAGACGCCCTCACCTCGCTCGAACCGCAGAGGGGCACGAGAATAGGTGTCATATAGCGGCGCGGCTTCAGCCATGGCGCGGTCTCCTGTCGAGGTTGGGGCAACCGGACTCCGGCTAAAAACCGGGTCCAAAAAATTAAAAATGCCGCCTTTCGGCGGCGAGTGACACTATTTACTTTTCGCACTGCAATGTCAACAAACTGCGAGTTTACCGCGTGCTGCAACATAAAGCCAAAGGAACTTATTTTATTAACAGCTAATGTTGCAGAAATGACTCGCACGGCCAGCAAGTTGGGGAAAACTTGAAATTCGATTCATCCGGATTCCCGCGACTCTTGTCACGGAGTCAGCCTCACACTAGGTTAAAACTCAATTACTAGACTGCATGCGGCGGAACTAGTCACCAAAATTAGTCAAGCGTTTCCTGCTTCGGACACATCCGAGGCAATGGTGAGGGATTCTGCCTTCACAACGCTAATCGGAGACAGGGCATGAACTGGACAGACGAGCGTGTCGAAAAACTCAAGAAGCTTTGGTCCGAAGGGCTGAGCGCGAGCCAGATCGCCGCACAGCTCGGCGGCGTGAGCAGAAACGCAGTCATCGGCAAGGTCCACAGGCTTAGCCTTCCCGGCCGCGCCAAAGCCGGCGGCACTGCGACGACGGTGCGCGCGCCGAAGCGCAATACCTCGGCTCCCCGCGCGCCGAACTATGCCTCGCGGATTGCAACCCGCACGGTCACGCGCCAGTTGGGCGCGACGATGCTCAAGGAAGAGATCGAAGTCGACCTGATGGCGGAAATGGAATATCGTCCGGCCGCGAACGTGGTCGTACCGATTTCCCGCCGTCTTGGCCTGACCGAGCTTACTGAACGCACCTGCAAGTGGCCGGTCGGCGATCCGCTGAAGGATGATTTCCATTTCTGCGGCTGCGAAAGCAACGACTCTTCTCCCTATTGCAGCTACCATCAACGCCTGGCTTATCAGCCGGTCAACGAGCGCCGCCGGGCAGCCGCCCGCGCAAACTAAGCCGGATAAGAGACAAAAAATAACGGGCCTCGCGGCCCGTTTTTTATTTCCTCATGGGAGCGGCAATCAGGCTTCCATCGAATATCCAGCGCCGCGGACCGTGCGGATGACATCCTGCATGTTGGAGAAGTTCAGCGCCTTGCGCAGGCGACCGACATGGACATCGACCGTGCGCTCGTCGACGTAGATGTCGTGGCCCCAGACGCCGTCCAGAAGCTGGGAGCGCGAGAAAACGCGGCCGGGCGACGACATCAGGAACTCCAACAGGCGGAATTCGGTCGGGCCGAGCCGGACTTCGCGGCTCTTGCGATGAACACGATGGGTCTCGCGGTCGAGCTCTATGTCACCGCATTTCAGGACCGTGGAGAGGACCTCGGGCTTGGCGCGGCGCAGCATCGCCTTGACGCGGGCAACGAGTTCAGGTGTCGAGAACGGCTTGACGACATAGTCGTCAGCTCCGGTCGAAAGACCGCGCACGCGCTCGCTCTCCTCGCCGCGGGCTGTCAGCATGATGATCGGCAGACGCTCGGTCTCCGGCCGCATCCGAAGGCGGCGGCAGAGCTCTATGCCGGACACGCCCGGCAGCATCCAATCCAGGATCAGAATGTCCGGCGTCCGTTCCTGAAGGCGTATCTCGGCCTCGTCACCACGCAGGATGGTATCAACTTCAAAACCTTCGGCTTCAAGATTATAGCGAAGGAGCACGCTGAGTGCCTCTTCGTCTTCAACGACTGCAACTCTCGGGATCATTCGATTACTGTCTCCTGGGGGCCGGATTCGGAGGTTATTCCGTTACCGCGCCGACGGTGTTGGCGGTATCGTCCTTCGGACGCTCGCCTTCCGGCTGGGCACCGGTCGCCATGTAATAAATGGTTTCGGCAATATTGGTGGCGTGGTCACCGATGCGTTCGATATTCTTCGCGCAGAAGAGAAGATGCGTGCAACTGGTGATGTTGCGCGGATCCTCCATCATGTATGTCAAAAGCTCGCGAAACAGCGAAGTGTACATCGCATCGATTTCTTCATCGCGCTCGCGGATCGACTTGGCCTTGTCGGCCGCTCGGCTCGTGTAGACGTCGAGCACTTCCTTGAGCTGGACGAGCGCCAGTTCGGAAAGGTGCTCCAGGCCGCGCGCGAGCTTTCGCGGAACGCCGGCGCTCTGAACGGCGATGACACGCTTGGCAGTGTTCTTGCCGAGATCGCCGACGCGCTCGAGATCAGCCGCGATGCGAATCGAGCCCATGATTTCGCGAAGGTCGGAAGCCATCGGCTGCCGGCGTGCAATCGTGACCACCGCCTTTTCGCCGATCTCGCGCTCGGCATGGTCGAGGATCACGTCGTCCGAGATGACCTTCTGCGCCAAGGCGGTATCGCTATTCACCAGCGCTCGGACAGCGTCCGATACCATCTGTTCGGCAAGTCCGCCCATCTCCGAGATGCGGCGGGACAGGAATTTGAGATCGTCGTCGTACGCAGAAAAAATATGTGTCGATGCCATGGGGAACGTCCTTGATTGTCTCTACATTTCTGACGCCAAAGATCAGCCGAAGCGGCCCATGATGTAGTCCTGGGTGCGCTGATCGTCCGGATTGGTGAACATCTTGTCGGTATCATTCTCCTCGACGAGATTGCCGAGGTGAAACATAGCGGTTCGCTGCGAAACACGGGCAGCCTGCTGCATGGAGTGCGTCACGATGACGATCGTGAAATTCTCGCGCAGCTCATGGATCAGCTCTTCGACCTTCGCGGTGGCGATCGGATCGAGCGCCGAGCACGGCTCGTCCATCAGAATGACTTCGGGGCTGACGGCAACGGCGCGGGCAATGCAGAGGCGCTGCTGCTGGCCGCCGGACAGCCCGGTGCCGGTTTCGTGCAGGCGATCCTTGACTTCGTTCCAAAGGCCGGCGCGCTGCAGGCTGTGTTCAACGATCTGGTCCAGATCGGCCTTCGACTTCGCAAGACCATGGATGCGCGGACCGTAGGCGACGTTCTCATAGATCGACTTCGGGAAAGGGTTCGGCTTCTGGAAGACCATGCCGACGCGAGCACGAAGTTCGACGACGTCGATATCCGGATCGTAGATATCGTCGCCGTCGAGAGTGATTTTGCCGGTAACGCGGCAGTTGTCGATCGTATCATTCATACGGTTGAGACTGCGCAAGAAGGTGGACTTCCCGCAGCCGGACGGGCCGATGAGTGCGGTAACGGTGTTTTCGCGGATGTTCAGCTTCACGTCGAAAAGCGCACGCTTGTCGCCATAGTAAACCGAGACGTCCTGGCCGATCATCTTGTACGGGATCGTATTCATTCGTTTGTCCAGAGCCTTCTCAACTGCTGCTTCGGTTAACATGTTCATGAATATGTACTCCGTTTACCAGCGACGCTCAAAGCGACGGCGCAAGAGAATGGCTCCAAAGTTCATGACAATCAGGAACAGGAGCAAGACGATGATGGCACCAGAGGTGCGTTCGACGAAGGCGCGTTCTGCTTCGTTGGCCCACATATAGACCTGCACCGGCAGCGCCGTGGACGGATCGAGCGGGGTGGCCGGCGCACTTGCAACGAAGGCGACCATGCCGATCAGGAGAAGCGGCGCCGTTTCGCCAAGCGCGTGCGCCAGGCCGATGATCGTGCCGGTCAGGATGCCGGGCATCGCCAGCGGCAGGACGTGGTGGAACACCATCTGCATCTTCGAGGCGCCGAGGCCAAGAGCAGCCGCGCGGATCGACGGCGGCACGGCGCGCAGCGCGGCACGGGTGGCGATGATGATCGTCGGCAAGGTCATCAGCGACAGCACCAGGCCGCCAACCAGCGAAGCCGAACGCGGCAGGCCGGCGAAATTGATGAAGACGGAGAGGCCGAGCAGCCCATAAACGATCGACGGCACGGCCGCGAGGTTATTGATGTTCACCTCGATCAGATCCGTCACCTTGTTCTTGGTGGCGAATTCCTCAAGGTAGATCGAGGCGGCAACGCCGATCGGCAGCGAAAGAACCAGAACGATCAACATCAGGTAGAGCGAGCCGACCAGAGCCACGCCGAGGCCGGCAGCTTCCGGGCGGCTGGAATTGCCGTTGGTGAAAAGGCCGGTATTGAACTTCTTGAAAAGCGCACCGCTTGCCTTCAGTTCGTTCATCCAGCCGACTTGCTTGTCGTTCACCTTGCGGTTTTTCTCATCAACAGAGAGATCGATCTGCCCCTTGTTGGCGCTATCGACATTGGCATCAGCCAGAACCGTGACGTTGACGGTCTTGCCAATGAGCGACGGATCGGCGACGACCGTGTCGCGCAGTTGGATCGGCGCGCCCTTGGAAAGCATGGCCGTCGCGTCACGGACGTCCGGACGGCTGGAAGGGTTGAGCTTCAGCTGCTTGACAATCGCATCGCGCAGCAGCGCCCCGTAGTTTGCCGCGATCAGCACTGACGGATCGGTAGCGCGCTTGTTGCTCGGATCGATGGTCTTCTCGGTAAATTCGACCGGCAGCGTGATCGCCGTCTGCTGGAAGGCCGTGTAGCCGTTGCGAACAACCGTCGACAGCAGGATCGCCAGGAAAATCAGACCGAAGGAGATCGCGGCAATACCATAGGCCCTAAAACGGCGCTCCGCGGCATAGCGGCGCTTGATGCCTATATCGCGGCGCTCGGGTGCTTTCGAAATTGTGCCCGCAGCAGGGGAAAGAACATTCGTCATTCGTACTGCTCCCGGTATTTGCGCACGATGTAGAGGGCGTAGATGTTCAGGCAAAGCGTGATGAAGAAGAGCGTGATGCCAAGCGCGAAGGCGACCAGCGTTTGCGGCGAGGTGAATTCAAGATCGCCCGTCAACTGATTAACGATCTTGACGGTGACCGTGGTCATCGGCTCGAAGGGATTGATCTGCATGCGCGCGGCGACACCTGCCGCCAGCACGACGATCATGGTCTCGCCGATGGCCCGCGAGGCCGTCATCAGCAGTGCGCCAACAATCCCCGGAAGGGCTGCCGGAAGCACGACCTTCTTGATCGTTTCGGAGTGTGTGGCGCCAAGTCCGAGCGAGCCATCACGCAGCGCACGCGGTACGGCGGTGATGATGTCATCCGAAAGCGAGGAAACGTAGGGGATCAGCATGATACCCATGACGATGCCGGCGGTCAGAACGCTTTGCGCCTGAATGAAATTGGCATAGTCGCCGGTCAAAAGCCCGTTCACCTGCGAGGACAAGTCGCGCAGGAAGGGGCCGACAGTCACAAGCGCAAAGAAGCCATAGACAATCGTGGGAATGCCGGCGAGGACCTCAAGAAGAGGCTTGGCGAGCGAACGCACCTTCGACGACGCGTACTCAGCCATATAGATGGCCGCGAAAAGACCGACCGGAACCGCCACAAGCATGGCGACGAAGCCGATGTAAAGCGTGCCGAGCAGCAGCGGGATGAGACCGAACTGGCCGAAAGAAGAGCTGCCCGCACCGGCAAAACGCGGATCCCAGACCGTACCGAAGAAGAAATCGGCCGCCGGCACCACAGCGAAGAAGCGGATCGCCTCCGACAGCATCGAAAGAACAATGCCGATCGTGGTCAGGATTGCGATGGACGACGCAACGAGCAGTCCCCAGAGCATGACACGCTCAACACGGTTACGAGCCCGGAAGCGCAATGCGATCCCACGAAGCGCATAGAAAGCGCCACCAATGCCAAGCAAAAAGATGGCCCCAGTCATGATCATGCGGCTGTCCGCAGACTGAGCGTTCAACAATTTCGCCGCATCGATCATGAAGGGCTGCGGCTCGCCGGCAAGCGGAACACCCTTCTCGCTGAGCTTTGCCTGAACAGCTGCGGGCTCGGAACCGAGTGCGCTGATTTCATCCGGCGTCAGCAAGTTCATGCCTCGGGCGATGGTCGCGACCATGCTGAAGCTCAGGTCCTGCTCGGCAGCCGTCTTGGCCTTCACATCATCAGGGAACGCATCGCGGACACGCGACTCGATGATGCCGGGGCTAACGGCAAGCCACATGCAGAGAAGAAGAAGAGCGGGGAGCGTCGCGTAGATGGCTGCATAAGCACCGTAATAGCCCGGCCGCGAATGCAATGCGGACAGCTTGCCGCCGGCAAGCCCCATGGCGCGGCTGCGTGCGGCCATGTAGGCCAGCGCGCCAAGCACCACGAGACACAAGAGTATAATGGATGTGCTCATTCGTTAGTCCCCAGGCCCACAGCCCCTAAGCGCGGACAGGAAAGTCCCGCGCGGCTCCCATCATGGAGAAACTTTAAAACTTTGCCACCAACTGGACAAAGATCACTAGCATTCAAAGAAAAATGCCGGCGCGAGCCCCCAGGCATCGCGCCGGCACCGTTATTACATGGTCTTTTCAGCTTCGACGTTCTTGCGGATTTCGTCGCGCTCGGCATCCGGCGCTGCGACAAGACCGTATTCGACGAGCGGGCTGTCGGGGCCGATCATCTGCTCAGAAACGAAGAAGTTGACGTATTCCTTCAGGCCCGGAACGGCGCCGAGATGTGCCTTCTTGACGTAGAAGAACAGCGGGCGGGAAACCGGATAGGTGCCGTTGGAAATGGTTTCCGTCGACGGAACGATGCCGCTCATGGTCGCGACCTTGAGCTTGTCGGCATTGTTTTCGTAGAAGGAGAGGCCGAATACGCCAACGCCCGTCTTGTTGGCAGCGATGCGTGCCAGCGTTTCCGGATAGTCGCCGTCGATGTCAACAGCAGCGCCGTCCTTGCGAACTGCGACGCAAGCCTTTGCCTGAGCAGCCTTGTCGGTGATTTCCTTGGCGATGACGTCCTGAGCGCCTGCAGCCTTGCAGCCGGCAGCGAGAACGTTCAGTTCGAAGACTTCGCGGGTGCCGTGCTTTTCGCCCGGGATATAGGCAGCGATATCAACAGCCGGAAGCTTCGGGTTGACTTCGGACCACTTCTTGTAAGGGTTGGCAACGAGCTTGCCGTCAACGACGACCTGCGCTGCGAGAGCCTTGTAGATGTCTTCCGGAACATAAGCGACGTCCGGGTTGGATGAGTCGGTTGCGAAGACGATACCGTCGTAGCCGATCTTGACTTCCTGGATATCGGTTACGCCAGCAGCCTTGCAGGCTTCCATCTCATTCTTGTTGATCGGACGCGAAGCGTTTGCGATGTCGATCGTGTCTTCACCAACGCCCTTGCAGAATTCCTTGAGGCCTGCACCCGTGCCGCCGGATTCAACGACCGGCGTCTTGAAGTTTGTGAAGGCCTCGCCGAAGGACTCGGCAACGATCTTCGCGTAAGGCAGAACGGTGGACGAACCAGCGATCTGAACCTGGTCACGAGCGGCGGCTGCGCCTGCGAAGGCGACGGTGGCAGCGAGCGCTGCGACGGTTAGCTTAAGAGTGTTCATCAAAAATCTCCCGGCATGTAGAACTTGTGTGAGCAGGCCCCCCAGGACCCGCATTGCCTTTCATCGGCAGGCTCTCTTTACTGCCTGATGCACCGCCCTTTTATGTCATTTCGATGAAACATTTATGACAACATAAATTACTGAAACTAAATAATAAATTTCGTCGAAACGTTCACACGACCCGGCTTTGTGTCAGAACCTTACGGTGAAGTCCGTTCCCCTGCCGACCTGGGACTTGACGATCAGCCGTGCCCGGTGCCGCGTGAGGATATGTTTGACGATCGCAAGGCCAAGTCCGGTGCCCTTTTTGGAACGGCTGTCCTCGATACTGACGCGATAGAAGCGCTCCGTGAGGCGCGGCACATGCTCGGCAGGAATGCCCGGTCCCTTATCAGCAACGCTGACTTCGACCGGCTCGCCGGGAGCATTGGTGATCCGCACATCGACCACCTTGCCTTCCTGACCGTACTTGCACGCATTCTCCATCAGATTCTCGAAAACCTGAACCAACTCATCGCGGTCCCCGAGAACCTCTGCTTTGCCTTCCGGCAGGTGCAGATTGATCTCGACTCCGACGTCCCTGGCGAGGGGCAGGAGCGCATCCCTGACATGACCGAGCAGCGGCACAAGATCGATCTTTTCGTCCGGCGCGATATGCGACTTCAGCTCGAGACGGGAAAGCGAGAGGAGATCGTCGACAAGGCGGCTCATGCGCGTCGTCTGATCGAACATGATGCCAAGGAAGCGCTCCTGCGCTTTCGGATCGTTCTTAGCCGGACCCTGGATGGTCTCAATGAAGCCGCGCAGCGACGCAAGCGGGGTTCGAAGTTCGTGGCTGGCGTTGGCCACGAAATCCGACCGCATTCGATCGATGCGCCGCACTTCGGAAATGTCGCGAAAGGAAAGCATGAAAAAACGCTCGCCGTTCCCGGCGGCGCCAAAATCGATCGGCGCGCTTCGAACGATATAGACACGCTCCGACGGTAGACGCTCGGAATGCTCGATCTGGTTGGGGGCATTGGTGGAGATCGTCTCGGCGACCATATCCAAAATGCCGGGCGAGCGCAGGCGCGCAGAAATATGGGCGCCGATCACGACCTCGCCGAAGGCCTTTTCGGCAGCGCGGTTCTGGAAGAGGACGGAGGCATCGCCCGAAAGCAGCATAACCGGAATGTCGAGACCGGCCAGCGTTGAGGAGACTGCTGGCAGCAGGCTCGCCGGAGCGTCAGGCTCGATTTCCGGTATTTCCGCAAGCTTCGCCTGCACCGCCGGCACGCTGTTCACGAGCACGACGAAGATCATAAAGAGGAGCAGCCCCAATACGACCCACTTGTTCATGCCGGCCGCAAGCGCAATCAAGCCAATGAGGATCGCCGCAAGCAGCACCCCTCGCTGCTGCCGGACGCGGGCTGTGAGCCCCTTTCTCCATGGCATTTCGTCTTCCAAGTGTCCCTCGCCCAGGTCGAGTCGTTTTATAGGTTCAAACTCTGCCTGATAGCCGCCATTCATGACAGAAGTATTCGGCCCGAACCACCTGTCGACAGGGTGCAGCCGAAAGTCACAGGAATTTTGCCTCTCGCAGGAAGTTTGATTTTCATCGGAAAGTGTGATCGCCTGCGAAGAGCCAAGGACCGAGGGAGGACATTATGGCCGAGGATGTCGAAAGCCGCGCGGTTGAACTGGACATCAAAGGCAAGAAACGCGTCTTCGATATCGACGACCCGGTCCTGCCGGACTGGATCGACGAAGACACGCTGGAATCCGGAGGGTTCCCTTATAAGAAGAAGCTGGATGAGGAAACTTATCTCGACGAGCTGACAAAGCTGCAGATCGAACTCGTCAAAGTGCAGTTCTGGCTGCAGGCGACCGGCAAACGCGTGATGGCGTTCTTCGAGGGGCGCGATGCAGCCGGCAAAGGTGGCGCTATTGCGGCGTGTTCCGCCCACATGAATCCGCGCCTTGCCCGTGCGGTCGCGCTTGCCAAGCCGAATGACCGGGAAGCTGGGCAATGGTATTTCCAGCGCTATATCGCTCAGTTCCCAACGGCCGGCGAGATCGTGCTCTTCGACCGTTCCTGGTACAATCGTGCCGGCGTCGAGCCGGTCATGGGCTTTTGCACGCCGAAGCAATATGAGGATTTCCTCAAGCAGGCACCACAGCTTGAGAAGGGGATTGCGCAGGAAGGCATCTACTTCTTCAAATTCTATCTGGATATCAGCCGCGAGATGCAGTTGCAGCGCTTCCATGACCGCAGGCATGATCCGCTGAAAGTCTGGAAGCTCTCCTCGATGGATATCGCGGCGCTGACGAAATGGGGGGATTACAGCGAAAAGCGCGACCGCATGCTCAAGGAAACGCATACCGATTTCGCGCCCTGGACAGTCATCCGCGCCAACGACAAACGGCGGGCGCGACTGAACCTCATCCGTCACATGCTGCGGACGATGGACTACGATGGCAAAGACGATAAAGCGGTCGGCGAACTGGACAAGAAGATCATCGGCTGGGGGCCGCATTTCTTGAAATAAGCGCTCATTGCCCCGGCAGGACACGCACGGCGTAGAGATTGATGCCGCGTGCCTTGCCGTCGACATCGCTATTGATCAGGAGCTTTCCAGCGGCATTCGGCGCCATCGATCGGTCGAAGGTAACCTGAAGCAGAGCATCGGACTTTTCGCGCGTGATACTGAAGCGATGGCGGGCGCAATTGCCAAGCGTCTGAAAATCGCATTCGACCGTGATCTGTGTCGGCTCATCGCTCGTCGACTGCAGCGTGATCGCAATCGTCGATGATTTGCCGGCGAGCTGCTGGAGCACGTCAGGCGGAACGGCGATCGCAATATTGCCATCGGCGCCGTTGCTTTCGGAAATCAGTCGAACGGCAGGACCGTCGTTCTCGGCGACGTTTTCCGTGCGCGCCCGAGCTCCGCTTTCGATCTTGGCTGCTTCGGATGGTTTGAATACCTCGATCCACTCCGCGGAGAAGCTGTTCTGCGGATCGATTGCCACAGTTTGATCGGCAGGCGGCCCCGAATTCGCAGCATCTTCGTCTGTGCCGTCGAAGTCCTCGGGCTCGGTGCTGGCGGGCGGATTGGCAACGCCGGTATCCCGTTCGGCGGCCGTCAGGAAGAGGCCGGACGTGTAGGTCCACCAGGCACCCATGCCGATGAAGGCAATCAAGACGCACCAGACGAGCAGCCGCGAGAAAAACTTGCGCGGCTTGCGGCGCTTTGCAGCGCCCTCCGGCCGAAAGTTCATTCTGGCCGCGGCCGGGCTCTCGGCTGCAAAACCTTCGTCCACCTGCGGCGCGGCGCCAAGATGGTCGGAGGTCCCGGCGTGGACATCATCAAGGCTCGACTCGTCGTCGGCGGCCCTTGCTTGCGAATAGGCTCGCGTTTCGCCGCCGACCTGGGGCGCATCATCAGCAAAGCGTTCGCCGTGCGTGGCGGGTAGCGGAATTTCAGCGACCGGAGGAACAGGGACTTCCGGCGGAGCCGTGCGCGGATGCAGGCGCTCGCGCTCTTCCGCCTCGATCATGTGGATCGTCGCCTCAAGCCGATGGCGATGACGGGCAACGGCTTCGCGCTCGGTGATATCCTGCTTTCGAAGGCCAGCCTCCAGTGCCTGACGGGCCGACTGATAAATCCTTGCCCGGACCTCCGGATTGTCGCGATCGGAATTGCTAAGCGCCGTTCTGATAGCCGTTTCTAATCCGCTCACATCCGATCCTTCATGCTGAGATCAGGCATTACCCGAAGTCTTTATAAATACCTAACGAACTTCGGTAGCGGCTACGGCCGAAAACCGCAAGCCTGCCGCTGGCGGCATGCTTCATAGTCAGCGGATAAAGGTGGCGGGAACAAGAATACCCAAATGTCCGCCCTTGATGAAGAGTGCTCAGCCGCGCTTTTCCTCGCGCATCAAGTCTGTTATCAAATTGACGCTTTCGTAAAGATCAAACATATGGTGACGCAGTGGCCGTTCTGCCCAAAATCCTCACGGAAAACTTGAGGCTGCCGGTCCTCGCCTCGCCGCTCTTCATCATTTCTCATCCGGCACTGACGCTGGCGTAATGCAAGGCAGGCGTGGTCGGCGCCTTTCCGGCGCTGAATGCCCGGCCGGAAAGCCAGCTCGACGAATGGCTGGCGATGATCACCGAGGACATTGCCGCATACAACGCCGCCAATCCGGAGAGACCTGCCGCGCCATTCGCCGTCAACCAGATCGTCCATATGTCGAACAAGCGGCTGGAGCACGACCTGGGGCTCTGCGTGAAATATAAGGTGCCGATCGTGATCTCCTCGCTCGGGGCAGTGCCCGAGGTGAATGCCGCCGTGCACTCCTACGGCGGCATCGTCCTTCACGACGTTATCAACAACCGCCATGCCAACTCCGCGATCCGCAAAGGTGCAGATGGACTGATCGCCGTTGCGGCGGGCGCCGGCGGCCATGCGGGCACGCTGTCGCCATTCGCCCTGGTGCAGGAGATCCGTGAGTGGTTCGATGGACCGCTGCTGCTGGCGGGCGCCATCGCCAATGGCGGCGCCATCCTTGCGGCACAGGCGATGGGAGCCGACATGGCCTATATCGGAACGCCATTCATCGCGACCGAGGAGGCGCGCGCCGCCGACGCCTACAAGCGGGCGATCGTCGCGGGTGCTGCAAACGATATCGTCTATTCCAACTATTTCACCGGCGTGCACGGCAACTACCTGAAGCCATCGATCCATGCCGTCGGCCTCGACCCCGACAACCTGCCCGTCGCGGACCCGTCAAAAATGGATTTCGAGCAGGCAGTTGGTGGCGCAAAGGCCTGGAAGGACATTTGGGGCAGCGGCCAGGGCATTAGCGCCGTCAAAGCTGTCGAGCCGGTGTCAAAACTCGTCGACAGGCTGGAACGCGAATACCGGGCCGCCCGGTCGCGCTTGGCTCTCTGAGGCGCAGGCTTCTACGGCAGACGTCTTTTTTACCAAAGGCATGACAGGGCGCTTGAAATCTTCGAACAATGCCTGTATCAGCGCCATGCAAATCGCGGGCCGCACAGTTCGGCCGTCAAGTTGCCGCTTTAGCTCAGTCGGTAGAGCACATCATTCGTAATGATGGGGTCACGTGTTCGAGTCACGTAAGCGGCACCATTTACCTCGGAAAATCGATAAAAATCAGTTAGCTAGCGAAGAAGCACGGAGCCCTTTCCACTCTCTACTCCACCTTAGCAACGTCGGTGGAAAGCTACGACACGGCGACGCACGCTAAGCAAGACCAGCAAACTAGCAGGGCGCTCTGTAGTTGCGCCGAGAAAATTCCTTCCGCGCCTCGCAGCCGGTCGCTATCCGAAAGCCGAATGAAAAGGGCGCTAAGAACCCCACCCCTCCCAAGGACACGGTGCTCTAATCGGGAAAACGGTATTTAAAATGCTCGATCTCGGGGCCGAAAAGCCGTTCGACGCGTTCGCGGTCGCCCGGTTTATAGTAGCTGCAAATATCAGGTCTCGTTGGGTTCGCCTTCGCTCTTGTCAGAAAGCGATCATCAAACGGCAGGCCGAGTCTGTCGCATATCAAGCGTAGATCATCCGAGAGGCGCTCCTGCCGCCCGATGAAATCCACAACGATCTCGTCGTTGTGGGTGTAGAGCGGCCAGGATTCCCAGTTAATACGCTCCCTCTTGGCGGCGCCTTCTTCAATCAAGCGGAGCATTTGCGAGAAGCTCGGTCGCGTTTCCGACTTCCTGTAGTGCCAATTGTAAAGAGAAACGGCACGCTCGAACGGATTCCGCACGAAGCAGAACTTAAAATACTGTTTCCAGGCAGAAGGATCGAAGGCCTCGATTTCGCGTGCGCCTGAGTGATCCGCGAGCTTGCCTGCAAAGCGACGGCTGAGAGCAGCCCCAGCCAATGAATCGATGTTGCCCTTGCGGACGAGCGTTTTCGCGATCCTCAATGGAGAGAGATGGCAGAAGATAGCAATCAATGCTAGCCGATTTGCACTCGCTCCATTATCGAGCGAATCCTTCCAGGACCCGAGTTGCATATCCCATGGCCCGAATTCGCGAGCAAGATAGGCGGAGATCGTACTGCCTGCGGTTTTGGGTACGTGGATGAAAATGAATTTATGGCGACGGGATATAATCATTGCCTAGCCAGCTCCTTAACCGGGAACGTTGAACCCGCGAGTGATCATACGACGACCGCAGCAAGCTGGCACCAATGTCCGCCGTCGTAACGCTCGCCCATGGCACCCGGCGCTTCGCGACCAGACTCTGCGAGAGTAAATAGATAAGGTTCGGCAAATTGCCGCCAAATCATGGCGATGTAGCGCCGCTATGTTGCATGGTCTGGAACCAGCCCGCGAATGGATCGGCACCATTGCATCAGGGGTATTGCCGTCGCCAGACGGAATGTTGAGCGACCCGCTTCTGACGTGCCATAGCGCGTACGTCTGCTCTTCGCGAGCTTCAATGGCGCTAACCGCCTTCCAGCGGCAATGGGCCGATAGTAGTCATGGCACTGCGTCCGCATTGCGCCCCGAAGCGGCCATGCCCGTACCGTCCCCCTCTCAAGGAAGGCGTACAAGCCTTAGGCTGTTACATAGTTCATATTGATCGCCGCCTTGCAGTCCTTCGCCTAATTAGTTCCCGGCCATTCGGCAACATGTGCACCTCACAGGAAACGCGCTTGGGGCTCATTGAAAAAAGGCGTACTTTACGCTACCGGGCGGTATGGCTTCACTTAAACGATACCTCCAGCATCTCCGAACAAAGCGATTGAATATCCGACTTCGAAAGAAGGTGGCGAAGTTCACCGAACCGCTTCATGCTCGCGGTAATACGATGCTGACGACGAACACCTGGCTTGGCAGGAACACGCATTTCAACGGGCTCGTCATCTATGGGAAAGGTAAGGTGACGATTGGCGACAACTTCCATTCAGGCCGAAATTGCGTAATACGCACGGAGACTCATAATTGGCGCGGCAACAAGCTACCTTATGATGAGACGTACATCGTCGAAGACGTCACAATCGAAGATAATGTCTGGCTCGGAGAAGGCGTCACCATACTACCCGGAGTCACAATCGGTGAAGGCGCCATCATCCAAACCGGAAGCGTTGTTGTCAGGGATATTCCTCCGCTTGCAATCGCGGGCGGACATCCATGCATACCCTTCAGTCAACGGCCTTCTGAGCAATACTATGCCTTAAAGGCCACTGCCCGGTTTCTTTAGAAATTGTGGTTGGCCCTATCCGAAGCGTAGTCAGCGGGAACGCGATCGTAGACGCGAGGCAAGCAAGCAGCGAGAATTACGGGAAGTACTTGCGACATTCTCAAATGACCGCCGCACGTGGGCCGCCGAGCGGTTCGAGATGGAAGTGATCCCGTTTCGCGTTGCCGATCCATATCTGTATCACCTTGACTGCTGGGTCTTTCGCCTCACTGAAGAGGCGGTAATGTTGTGCACTTCGGCTGCTGATCGGACGTGTGTTCGCGAGATCGAGCGGCATTGCGAAATCATCGATATTTCGCAAGAGGAAGCTCGCGCGGGGATCGTGAACAACCTGTTGCTTCCGGGAGAAGTTCTGTGTGATTCCAATATTCGCGAACTGGAAAGCGGAAGCCCGAAGTACGCAATGGAAAAGGCCAAGATTGATCGGCTGGAAAAAATCTGCGCCCGTTTCGGCCGTGAATTGACCGTCTTCTGTATGTCTGAATTTTACAAATCTGGCGCTTTATTATCTTGTTTAGTCATGCATCTCAAGCATGCGGCCAAGCAAAACCCATAACGTGCTTCGCATGTCGCGATCCCGAGCGGCTGTTACAAGTACGGATTGAGGCAACCCTATTATTTCAGAAATAAATAATATACTCTGAAAAAGCATCAAGCGACTGCAATTCTAATTCTATTCTCATGTCGTATTGTCCACCAATGGAGGCAAACATGGTGAAGGCGAATTCGAGAAATTTGCTTGATAATGAAGCATTCATGATGGATTTGTTCGTTGCCATCGTCAATGTCATGGACCTTGACCCGGGTATTAAGAAGAGCTGGATCGACGGCTTTCAAAACCACAAGCTGGCCAACAAAGAGTTCGTCAACGAGAGTGACGACGCGAACTTTGCTACGTTGGTAACGGGCGAACGCAAGCTTTTGGCTAAATTGAAAGCACAGATACCTGACAATCCAACGACCGCTTACGAGAAGGCCTGGCTAGCGAATATCACTTCGGATGACGCGATTCTCAAGAAGCTTTAGCCCCAGCCTCAGCATACTATCGCCGAGCTAGGGCAGCCGGACAGTCCGATGCGTCCGATCGGGCTCACGCACTCTGTGGCCTGGACAAGGTCGCGGAGTGCCGTCGCGTAAGCCGCTCGAAGACTAGGTCGCGCCTAACGGTCACCCGCGATCGCGCCTCGCGGGCGGATGCGGCAGCATTCCTTGAACGTCTTGCCTGAACCGCAAGGGCACGGATCGCCGCTGCGGCGCTGCAACCGGCCGACAAGAGGAAGCGTCACTGCGGAAGGCAACAAGGCTGCCAGAAAGGCTACAAGCTTGGCCGAGATGCCCGGCACGACGAGGCGACGTCCGGATTTGAACCCGCGCCAGGCGCTCTCGGCGACACGATCGGCATCCAGCTTGGGCAAGACCTTGAAGAGCGTCGCACGACCGGCGCCGGATTTTTCAAGGAACTCCGTCGACACCGGTCCAGGCGCGACACACGTAACGGTCACCCCCGTGCTGCGCAGTTCCTGATGCAGCGCTTCAGAGAAGGAGCGCACGAAGGCCTTGCTGGCATAGTACAAGGCCATATTCGGCCCAGGAGCAAAACCCGCTATGGAACCGAGATTGACCACTCCGCCTCGTCCGCGCGCCGCCATTCCCGGCAGAAAGCGCAGGGTCAGGTCGGTGAGTGCACGTATGTTGAGATCAACGATGCCAAGCTGGTCACCGGCCGGGATGAGCGTCGCCGCACCGCGCAGACCGTATCCGGCGCTGTTGACGAGTACGTCGCAGATCAACCCGTTTGAGGTCAGGAAGTCCTGTAGGCGCGCCGACGCATCGGTTGAAAGAAGATCCAGCGCGAGAGTGAATGCCTCGCCGCCCACCTGTCGCACATCCGCCGCGGCGGCATCCAGGCCCTCGGGCGAGCGCGCGACGAGCACGACCACAGAACCTTCGCGGGCGGCGACTTTGGCGATTGCCCTGCCGATACCACGCGATGCACCGACCACCACGACAGCCGGCCGGAACCCATCATAAAGGATCATGTGGCTGTCCCTATCGCGGGTCCGGCCATGGTTCCGCTTTGCTGAGCAAGGCCGTCCAGCTCACTGGCGACTTCACCGTTCAAAATCCTTTCGAATCGCTCCAGCGCTCGTGCCACATTGGCGCCATCCATGACTCTGTGGTCGTAGTGGATGCGCACGGTGACCGATCCATCAGGCAGGATGGGCCCGTAGTTGAAAATCGTGGTCAGCGGCGAAAGGGGATTGAGGGATTCCGCCCCCAAGCCCGAATAGACCGACAGCTGGAAAGTGCCGAAACGGCGCCCCCGCTGCCGCCCAATATTGAGCCCAAGCCACATCAGCAGCCACCTCAAAGGCGCCGGCATGCGGGCAAACTTCAACGCCCGTCGAAACTCCTTGATTTCCTGGACCGGGCGTGAACGCGCCGCGTGGATGAGCGCCTCAAGCTCCGTGATGGAGCGCCGCTCCGCGCCCTTGATGGAACTCAGCAAGACGATTCGTTCACCGTCATGCTCGCGCTCGTGGGCAATGGAGGCCACGCTTTCAGGATATTCATAGAGCTGCGGTCTCGGAAATTTGATGTAAGCGCGCCTAAGGTCAGGTATCTCTTGGGAGAGAAGGGCATAGCCCTTCAAGAACAGGACAGTCCAGGACGGCTTGCTTTGTTGCATCATTCGAGCTGCCTGGAGCGGACGGACGTTCATATGCCGCTGCACGGTGACCCGTGGCACGCCGATCGAGAACCTCATCAGATCTCCGACAAGGCGTCGCGCCGCCGAAAGCTTGATGGTTCGGCCTCGCATCATTCCCCCCTTAGTAAAGATACGGAATAAGGCGCTTGGTCCTCTCCATATAGTCGCGGTACCGGGTCCCGAAAATTTCCAGCATCATACGCTCTTCCTTGTCGACCCGGAGAAAAAACAGGATTGCGAAGCCGACCAGGCCCGCAAGTCCGACCACCCAGTTCGCTATCAGAAAGGCCTGGCCCAAGGCCATAAGCAGGAAAGACGTGTACATCGGGTGGCGAATGAGAGCATAAGGCCCGGTGGAAATCAGCTCGTGCTTCTCGCGAATCTCCAGTGAGATCGACCAATTGCGGCCGAGTTCCTTGTGGGTCCGGCGAAAGACCCAAATCGCGCTGGCGAACAGAATTGCTCCAAGAACCACAGCCCAGGCACGAGGCGCGTAGTCGCCAGCTTCCGGGATACCGGTGGCAACATAGAAGCCCGGTATGACGGCAAGGCCGAGAAGAGCCGATGCAAGGCCGACGTTTTCGACAAGCGTCCGGCGGCTGCTCACGACACGCACGCGCTTGGCCCGACGCTCGAAAGGACGGCGAACGATGTACCAGGCAACAATGCCAAGCACCCACGCGATTTCACCGACAGCGCCTAACGATAGGTTCAATTCAATTCACCTGAGCATTTGAGAGATCTGCGAACATGGCGAAACACATATCATCGTCAGCGCTCATGTCGACTGAAAACGCCGAGACGCAAGCCCCGGACGCGAATCCAGACATGTGACCCGCGTTGCGGATCGCATTCAACCTGTATTCATCTCTCTGAGCTCGGTCACGAATTGCTGCGGCCTGAGCCAGATACTGGGAGTCTCATACCCCATGGAGCGGGCGATTTCGCCAACCCATGCGTTGCAATTGGAGACTGTCGCTTGCCAGAACTTAGATTTGGCCTGCAACTGGTGGATGTAGGCCACCGTTTTGTTGTATTCGGCTTCTGTCAGGATAACTCGCCAGCTGGCGGACCTGTACTCCTCTTCCAGGTCGCCGTCGGTCGGCCCGGTCGTCGCAGGCACAGGGATGAAATGGCCCAGAACATAAGGTGCCGCGTCGGGCGACGCCGGCGCAAGGCCAGCGACTTGTGGATTGACGATCGCTCCAGCTTTGTTCACCTGGCCGAAAACTACATAGGTGTGTCCGTAGCTGAGCGCGTAGCGAGAGCGGAATTCAATGGCATACCGACCGGCCGCATTTTTGGACGTCTGGGTAGCTGTCACGCCCCTGGTATCCGTCACATAGCGCGGCTGGGGACTCTTGTCTTCCGATTGACAGGATGCGACCGCGAGTGCGAACACGATCACAAGCGATAGACGGCCTCCTCGAAGCAACATCCGTGCTCTATTCCCTCTGAACTCTGAATAAGAAGACTTGCAAGGTCAACCCTTCACCAGATCACTGGCGGCCTGCATTAAAGCTGCAGGCGGTCTAGTGCTGTGTTGCAATGGCGATGGTGGGGAGGGCCAATGGCCCTTCCCCAAGGACCAAAGGTCAGCTGTTACTTATATACAGGTGCCGGCTCTGCGACCGGTGGCGGGGCCTTCCCCTTGCCTTTACCAACCCAGCCGCAACCGCTCAGGCTGGCGACCGAAAACAAGGCAGCTATTGTCACGATTAGAAGTCTGCTCATCAAGAAGTCCTCTCCTTAGCACGGAATAGGTTTATCGAAGGCAACATTTATACTAATAGCGGCAAAATGCGTTTCGGCAAGTGCAGAAAGGCAACACTTTGCATCGGTTTATGCTCACGAGCTGATTTACCCTTCTGCAGCCGGGGATAGACATGCCCCTGCGATAGGTAAAGATGAGGTTGTCTCATCTTTCAGATCACCAATACCGGGGTTCCTGTCGGCGCTCGGGCGTAGAGATCGACAATATCCTCATTCGTCAAACGGATGCATCCGTTGGACACCGCCTGCCCGATCAACCAAGGTTCGTTTGTTCCGTGAATCCGGAAATAAGTGTCTTGTGCGCCGCGGTAGAGATAAAGCGCAGCCGCGCCGAGAGGATTGTTTTCCCCGCCGGGAACACCGCCTGCATACTGCGCCAGCCGCGGCTTGCGCTCTATCATGCTGGCGGTCGGCGTCCATGAAGGCCATTCCGCTTTACGGCCGACCGTTGCCCGCCCCTTGAGCGTGAGCCCCTCCTCGCCGACGGCAATGGCATAACGCCTCGCCCGGCCGCCCCCCTCGACCAAGTAGAGACGGCGCTCCATCGTGTTGACGACAATCGTTCCCGGCGATTCATTTCCATAATAGTCCACCTCCTGTCGCCGGTAGCGAGAACTGAGGCGCGGGTAGGCAAATGACGGTTCGAATTGCCACCCACCCCCTGAAGCACATCCGGAAACAAGGAAGCCCAGACTGGCCAGCATGAGGCCCCGGCGCGTAATACGGTCGTTGTCCATCTTTACCTGCTAAGCAATTGATTGCCCCTTCATCATAGTCTTACCATCCAAGCGGCGGCTGGCCAAGCCTTAGACTTCACCCGGTAACATCAAGTCATGCGGTGACTGTGGCTTTTAAGCACGATGGACCTATTTGGTCTTGATAACCTATTCGAATCGCTCGCCAGCAAACGGCAGCGAAGAGGACGGAGATGCAGCGCTCGCCAGCGGAACAAGCGACGTTCCTTCCCGCTGATCAAATGGCTTGCATCATCGCTCTGCCTCTGCTCGACTTGGTGCGGTGGGGTAATGAGGATGGACACGAATGAAGCTTGACTTCGAGGGGAAAGTCGCGCTGGTCACCGGCGGCGGCTCGGGCATAGGGGCCGCTATTTCACGGCAATTGGCTGGGCAGGGGGCGGAGGTTATCGTCGCTGATGTTGATTCGGAGGCAGCGCGCACCGTTGCGGCCGAGATCCATTCAGAGGGCGGCCGGGCCAGGGATTTCGCAGTCGATGTGACCGACGCCGGGGCTGTGGAAAAGTTGGTCCGGCGCACTGTCGAGACATGCGGCGGTTTGGATCTGGCCGTCAACAACGCGGGGGTTGATGGCCCGCGCAAGGTGACGGCAGACTACCCGCTCGACGAATGGTGCAGGCTGATCAACGTGAACCTGAACGGCGTGTTCTACTGCATGAAATACGAGATAGCGGCCATGCTGGAACGCGGCGGAGGCGCCATCGTCAACATGTCCTCCACTCTCGGTTCTGTTGGAGTACCGTTTGCCGCCGGTTATACGGCCGCCAAGCACGGCGTTGTCGGGCTGACCAAGGTTGCCGCGATCGAGTATGCGAGAATGGGGGTCCGAATCAACGCTGTGGCGCCCGGCTGGATCGAAACACCGCTCTTGGCCGAGCATCCGATGGTAACAAATAGCCGGCGGATGGCATCGCTTCAGCCGATGGGAAGGCTTGGCAAGCCGGAGGAAGTCGCCGCTCTCGTAAGCTTTCTCCTGTCCGAGCAGGCCAGCTTTATCACCGGCAGCTACCACCTGGTGGACGGAGCTTATACCGCCCACTAGGCGTAGGCGAACGGTTGAGAGCGGCTGGTCAGCCGGCAAGCGCTTCGGCGGGATTTTGCGGCAGTGACTGCAGCAATGTCTGCCGGGCAGAACGCAGATGCAGGCGGCACGAGAAGTCGATTGCCGCCTGGTCACGCGATTCCAGCGCCGCAATATAGTCGAGGTGCTCGTGAATGGCGCGTTCATTGCGCTGACGGGCGAATGCCTTGTTCCACTGGTAGTGATAGTGGAAGATAATGGCGATCGCGTCGTAGAAATCGGCGATGAAGCGGTTCTTGGAGGCGCGGTGGATCAGGAGGTGGAACCGCTCATCAAGGACTGAGAATTCTTTGTAGCGCGCGTCCAAATCGTTCAGGATCGCTCGATGCTCTGCCTTGATCTCAGCCAGCGCAGACCAGGCTTCGCTTTCGGGCGGTAGCCTGCCGAACTCCGCGGCTGAGTGCAACTCGAACATTTCGCGGACGTCGGCGAGCTCGAGCGCGAATTCACGGGTGAAGCCCTTCAGTATCCAGTGGCTATTCGGACGCTTTTCGATGAGGCCGAAGCGCGAGAAGCGAATGAGGAATTCGCGGACGCTGGTCGTTCCGGTACCGATCTCGCGGGCGAGCTCCAGCTCGTTGATCTGCATGCCCGGTGCCGCATCGTCCGCCAAGATCCGCTGCATGAAGCTGCGCTCGATTATGTCATGCAATGAATCCGTCTCTTCGGACGGAAAAAAGTCTTTCTCGGTCGGGACACGAAGGACGATCTTCTGGCGCTTGTTCCAGCGGATGATGCCCTCGGCATTCAGGCGGGTCAGGATCGCGCGGGCCGTACTGCGGCTGATGCCGAGTTGTGCGGCGATTTCCGGTTCTGATGGAAGGGCCGTATCCGGGCGCAGCGCAGAGGCGTACCTGTTGTAAGCCTCCTTGAAGACGGTATTCTGCCTTGCCATGCATCCTGCTCTTTCTCCCTTCGCGGCTCTCAAGGCTTCGCGAAATCGCAAGTCTGGCGCGCACCGGAAGGTTATCTATCGCGACCCTTTATCGTATTTCGCGGCCGGCTGTGGCTGTTTGTCTCCCTTGCCCACAGGAACGATATTCCCCGTTGACTCCAAAATGTTTATTGTAGATAAAAAACAAAATCAATGCGCATTTCGCCAATGCAGCGAGCGCTTCTTCAGGGAGAAGACAAGTGGACAAACTGCCTTGGCTCGTCCTTTCGGCCGGAGACAACGTGGCTGTCGCAACGGCCGCGATCGACCCCGGCACGACAGTCGCGGGCATTCAAACGCGCCAGAAAATCGATCCCGGTCACAAGGTCGCCATTGCCGACATTCCCACCGGCGTGCCGGTGGTGAAATATGGCCAAGCGATCGGCCGCACGACGGCCGACGTGAAAGCGGGCGACCATGTCCATAGCCATAATCTGCATTTCGAGAACGACCGCCTGGCGGCGACGGCGAATTCGGCGCCGGAGCCGGCCACGGCGGAAGATAAGGCGCGAACGTTCATGGGCTACAGGCGCGCCGACGGGCGGGCCGCGACCCGCAACTATGTCGGCATCATCGCCAGCGTGAACTGTTCCACCACCGTCTGCCGTGCGATCGCAGAGGCGGCCAATCGCACGATCCTGCCGCACTATGAAGGCATCGACGGCTTCGTGCCGATCGTCCACGACCAGGGTTGCGGCATGAGTTCCACGGGCGACGGCATGGCGGTTCTTCACCGCACGCTTGCCGGCTATACGCGCCATGTCAATTTTGGCGGCGTGCTGATGATCGGCCTCGGCTGCGAAGTGAACCAATTGACGCTCTACGGCCAGAGCGGCGCCGGCAATTCCAAGCGGCACTTCAACATCCAGGACGCCGGCGGCTCGCGACGCGCGGTCGAGCGCGCCATGGGCATGCTCAAGGAAATTGCCGCCGACGTCGGCCGCGAGCGGCGCGTTCCGATCCCCGTCAGCGAGATTATCATCGGTCTCCAATGCGGTGGTTCCGATGGCTTTTCGGGCATCACGGCCAATCCGGCGCTCGGCGTTGCCGCTGATCTTCTGGCCGCTGCCGGCGGCACGGCGATCCTCTCTGAAACCTCGGAGATCTACGGCGCCGAGCATCTGCTGCGCAGCCGCGCGATCAACGAAGACGTGGCGAGAAAGCTCGACGAAAAGATTGCCTGGTGGGAGAAGTATGTCGGACTGCATGGCGCCTCGCTCGACAACAACCCTTCGCCCGGCAACAAGCGCGGTGGACTGACGACCATTCTCGAGAAGTCGCTCGGCGCCGTCGCCAAGGGTGGCCGGTCGCCGCTGACGGCGGTCTACGGCTATGCCGAGCGCGTCACCGCCCCTGGCCTCGTTTTCATGGATACCCCCGGATACGACCCGGTTTCCGCAACGGGACAGGTCGCCGGCGGCGCAAACATGATTGCGTTCACGACCGGGCGCGGCAGCTGTTTCGGCTGTCGCCCCGCGCCTTCGATCAAGCTCTCCAGCAACTCTGCGCTCTATGCCTCGATGGAAGAGGACATGGATATCGATTGCGGCACGATCGCTACCGGCGATGCAACGATCAGCGGCAAGGGCCGGGAAATTTTTGACCTCATCATCGATACCGCCTCGGGGAAGAAGACGAAGAGCGAGGAATTTGGCTACGGCGACAACGAATTCGTGCCGTGGCATCTTGGAGCGACACTTTAAAACAGAAAGCACTTTTCACGGGAGGTATGATGAAGACGAGGAGAATCGGCACGACCGACCTCGAGGTCACCGAAATCAGCTTCGGTGCTGCGGCTCTGGGTGGCCTATACCGCGCCTGCCCGCGCGATCAGGCGATGGAAACGCTCGAGGCCGCGTGGGCGAGCGGCATCCGCTATTTCGACGTGGCACCCTGGTATGGCCTTGGTCTCGGCGAGCGCACCGTCGGCGACTTCCTGAGAGCGAAACCCGAGAATGAATACGTGCTTTCGACCAAGGTCGGCAGACTCCTGCGGCCAGTGCCGACCGGTGCGGTGCCGGACTATGGCTATGTCGATCCGCTCTCCTTCGATGCCGATTATGACTATTCCTACGATGGCATCATGCGATCCGTCGATTTCAGTTATGCGCGTCTGGGCCTCAACCGCATAGACATCCTCTATGTCCACGACATCGGTATTTATACGCACGGCGCCGAGAAGAATGCCGTCTACCTGAAGCAACTGCTCGGCTCCGGCATCCGGGCGCTCGAAGAGCTGAAATCATCGGGTAGGATCAAGGCCTTCGGGCTCGGCGTAAACGAAGTGCCGGTTTGCCTCGACGTCATGCACAACGCTGATATCGACGTCATCCTGATGGCTGGGCGCTATACCTTGCTGGACCGTTCCGCGGTAGCCGAGCTATTGCCGCTCTGCCGCAAGAAGGGCACGTCCCTTGTCGTGGGCGGCGTCTTCAACTCAGGCATCCTCGCAACCGGTGCCGTGGAAGGCTCGCATTTCGACTATATGCCCGCAACACCGGACGTGCTTGCCAAGGTCAGAGCGATGGAAGAAATCGCCAAGCGTCACGGCGTTCAGCTTGCCGCTCCAGCCTTGCAGTTTCCACTCCGCGACCCAGTTGTCTCATCGGCACTGATCGGAACGGCCAAGGCCTCGAGCCTCGACCGCAACATGCAGCTCTTTGAGCCGCGACTGCCAGACAGCATCTTCCCCGAATTCGAAAGCCAGACTCTCGTCGCGAAGCCCTTGGGCACCGACGCAGTCCGCGTATAGGAACCGCTTATGCTCAAGGGTATCCACCCCGTCCTCAGCCCGGATCTTCTGCTGGCAATCGCCAGGATGGGTCATGGCGACGAGATCGTCATTGCCGACGCCAATTTTCCCTCAAGTACCATGGGGCCGGAAATGATCCGCGCTGACGGAGTTTCGGCAACGGAGATGGCAGAGGCCATTCTCACCCACTTCCCGCTCGACACCTTCGTGCCGGAAAGCGCGTGGCGCATGGAGGTTGTCGGCGATGCCGGCGCGGTGCCTGATGTTTGCGCCGAGTTCCAGGAAATCGTTCATCGCCGTGCCGGCGATTTCAAGATCGCATCGCTTGAGCGCTTCGCATTTTACGAGCGCTCCAGGAAGGCCGCCTACATCGTCGCGACAACCGAGTTTCGGTTGTATGGAAACCTCATTCTGAAGAAGGGAGTCGTGCTTCCGCACGAGGTCTTCAGAGGCTGATTTGCCAACGTGCCGATACGAAATGGAATAAACATTCCGCGTTGACAATATCGCGGAACTTCTATTTCATAAACTTACTGTGAGCTGTCTTCGTCGGTGAGGGAGGATATCCGAGGAGAGAAACCGGCACAGGCTGTTACATGGACTCAACCCCATGTCAGTGACCGGATGAGCCCAGCCTGAAGTAAAGCCAGAGGCGCCGGACGCAGACTTGCAATTCCGGTCAGCCTCGGCTAGCTTCCAAATGTTTTTTATCGATAAAAATCTCTCGTTGGCGTTCGCGAGAGGTTTCCTGGAGGAGAACGCACCTGAGAGGAGAACCCACATGCGCATGAAATCCATTCTGTCGCGTCGAGCCTTCACGGCTCTCGCGGGCGCTGCCGTCATCGCAACTGCAATGCCGATTCCATCCTTCGCCGCCGACGTGACGATCCCGATCATCGTCAAGGACACGACGTCCTTCTACTGGCAGATCGTTCTGGCCGGCGCCCGCAAGGCCGGTAAGGATCTTGGCGTCGACGTCCCGGAACTCGGCGCGCAGTCGGAAGCCGACATCAACGGCCAGATCAGCATTCTTGAGAACGCCGTCGCCGGCAAACCTGCAGCGGTCGTGATTTCGCCGACGGAATTCAAAGCTCTCGGCAAGCCGATCGACGAAGCCGCCAAATCGGTTCCGATCATCGGTATCGACTCCGCCGCCGATTCCACGGCCTTCAAGTCGTTCCTGACGACCGACAACGTTCAGGGCGGCCGCATCGCTGCCGATGGTCTGGCTGCTGCGATCAAGGAAATGACGGGCAAGGAAGAAGGCGAAGTGGTGATCCTCACCAATCTTCCGGGCGTCGGCTCGCTCGAGCAGCGCCGCGAAGGCTTCCTGGATCAAGTGAAGACCAAATATCCTGGCCTGAAGGTCATTGCCGACAAGTATGGCGACGGCCAGGCAACGACCGGTCTCAACATGATGACCGACCTGATTACGGCCAACCCGAACCTCATCGGGGTCTTTGCCTCGAACCTGATCCTGGCACAGGGCGTCGGCCAGGCGATTGCAGAAAACAAGCTCGGCGACAAGATCAAGGTCATCGCCTTTGACAGCGACGACAAGACGGTAGGCTTCCTCAAGGACGGCTCGCTGGCGGGTCTCGTCGTGCAGGACCCCTATCGCATGGGCTATGACGGCATAAAGACCGCGCTTGCCGTTTCGAAGGGCGAGAAGGTCGAAGAAAAGGTCGATACCGGCGCGAATCTCGTCACCAAGGCGAACATGAACGATCCGAAGATCGATGCGCTGATCAATCCGAAGGTCAAGTAATCCAAATGGTGCGGGCCGCGCCGGCGAAATCCGGCGCGGCCCTCACTCAAGCTGTGTTATGGTCCGTGAGGAATGCACATCCGGCCGGGTGGAGATGGCGGGAACGTGTGCCATGGGAGGAGAAATCCATGAGCCTGGAAGAGGTCAGTCATCGTCATGATGACAGCGTCAAGAAGACGGAAGCAAACCGCATTCCGGCAGGCTCCCCGATCCTCGAACTCAAGGGACTGCAGAAGAATTACGGCTACGTCCAGGCGCTGAAGCCCGCGACAATGACCTTTCTGGCCGGTGAAATTCACGCGATCGTCGGCGAAAATGGTGCCGGCAAGTCGACGCTGATCAAGCTGTTGACTGGCGTGATCACCAGGACCTCAGGCGAGATCCTCTGGTGCGGCCACCCGGTCGCCCTGGCGACGCCAAACGAAGCGATTGCGCGGGGCATCAATGCCGTCCACCAGGAGGTCGTGCTCTGCCCACACCTGACTGTCGCGGCCAATCTCTTTCTCGGCGACGAAGTCAACCAATACGGCCTCATGCGCAAGAAGCAGATGGAGAGAATGGCTCAGGCTGTCCTCGACGACCTCGGTTTCGGCCTGCCGGCCGCCGTGCTGCTCAGCGATCTCACGATCGGGCAGCAGCAGCTTGTCGCCACGGCGCGCGCGGCTATGCGCGGCACCCAGTTCCTGATCTTCGACGAGCCGACGGCTTACCTCACGCGCCAGGAATCGGCGCAGCTTTTCAAGCTCATCCGCCGCCTGCAGGGCGAAGGCGTCACGATCGTCTACATCAGCCATCGCATGGAGGAAGTGTTCGAGCTTGCGGACCGCGTCTCGGTGCTCCGCGACGGCACCCATGTCGGCACGCGCAATATCAGCGAAACGAGCGAGGCGGAACTGATCGCGCTGATGATCAACCGCTCGATCGAGCAGATCTATCACAAGGAAGTTATCCCGATCGGCGACACGATCCTCGATGTTCGCGGGCTTTCCGGTCCCGGTTTCGAGGATGTATCGCTCTCGGTCAAGGCTGGCCAAATCGTCGGCCTTTACGGATTGATCGGCGCCGGGCGCAGCGAGTTCGCACTCGGTCTCTATGGCCGGGAGAAAACGACGACCGGTGAGATCCACTGGATGGGCAAGAAGGTCGACATCAAGGACGAACGCACGGCCATGGAGCTCGGGATCGCGCTCGCGCCAGAGAGCCGCCGCGACCAGGGGCTCTGCCTCAACCTGCCGATCGGGCTCAATATCAACCTGCCGGTCTTCAAAAAGCTGAGCAAAGGTCCGGTGATAAGCCACAGCGAAGAATCGCAGAACGCCGACAGGCAGATCCGCGATCTGTCGATCAAGACGCCGAGCCGCCGCGTCCTCGTGTCCAGCATGTCAGGCGGAAACCAGCAAAAGGTGGTCATCGGCAAGTGGCTCAGCTACGGCGCACGCCTGTTCATCTTCGACGAGCCGACGGTCGGGGTCGACGTCGGCACCAAGGCGGAGATCTACCGGCTGTTCGCCAAGCTGCTGAAGGAGGGTGCGGGCATCATCCTGATCTCGTCCTATCTGCCGGAAGTCTACGAGCTCGCTGACCGGCTGCACGTTTTCCGTCGCGGACGGCTGGTCGCAAGCCACGACTACCAGGCGGCGACGCACGAAGAAGTGCTCAGCGAAGCGATCGGCGTCTGAATAAAAGAATGGGAGGGAGAGAACCATGACCGTAACACCTGCAGAAGTCGTCGCGCCGCCGTCGCGCGGAAAGGTGAGCTTCCTGTTCGGGCTCACTCTGATCGGGCTCCTGCTCTTCCTCTGGATCGTGCTCGGTTTCGTCACTGCCAGCTTCTGGACGCCGCTCAACATCTCGAACCTGCTGCGGCAGGGCGCAATGACGGCAATTCTGGCGCTTGGCCAAACCTTCGTGATCATCACCGCCGGCATTGACCTGTCGGTCGGCGCCATCGTCGGGTTCTGCACCGTCGTCATCGCCTGGCTGCTGCAGGCAGGTGTGCCGGTCTGGGCATCGATCCTGATAACGCTGCTAATCGGCGTCGGCATCGGGACGTTCCATGGCTTCGGCATCGTCAAAATGGGTCTGCCGCCCTTCATCATCACGCTCGCGACGCTGACTTCGCTGCGTGGCATCGGCCTGCTGATCACCAATGGGTCGACGATCAACATCGTCAACGAGCCCTTCACGAACTTCGCGCGCGCCGACTTCCTCGGCGTTCCGAGCCTGTTCTGGATGGTCGTGCTTGTCGCCGTTCCATCTTACATCTTCCTTCATCTGAGCCGCTGGGGCCGCTATCTCTTTGCGGTTGGCTCCAACCGCGAGGCGGCGCGCCTTTCGGGCGTGCGGGTGAACGGCATCATCTACCTGGCCTATATTCTCTCGGCGACCTTTGCCGCCTTCGTCGGCGTCCTGCTTGCCTCGCGCATCGCGATCGGCAACGCCACCCAGGCAGACGGATGGGAACTGCAAGCGATTGCCTCTTCCGTCATCGGCGGCACCAGCCTGTTCGGCGCGATCGGCACCGTGCACGGACCGCTGATCGGCGCCTTCATTCTGGCCACGATCAACAACGGCGCGAACCTGCTCAACGTCAACTCGTTCTGGCAGCGTATCATCACCGGCCTGCTGATTATCGTGATCGTCTATTTCGATCAGTTACGCCGCCGCCGGAGCCCGTAAGGCACAAACATCGCGAAGCCGGTGCCTAGCCGGCTTCCTCATGTTCAGAATGCGAGATCCGTCATGAAAGCAGTGCTTTGCCACAGACCGGGTGTGCTCGACATCGTCGAGCGCCCCTCTCCCGGCATTCCCACTCCCGGCTGGGTTCGACTTGCCGTCAGCCATGTCGGCATTTGCGGCACCGATTATCATATCTTCGAAGGCAAGCACCCCTTCCTCGAGTATCCGCGCGTCATGGGCCATGAGATCTCGGCAATCGTGCTGGAAGGTGGCGACGGGGCTGCGATCGCCGCTGGAACGCCTGTGATCGTCAATCCCTATCTTTCCTGCGGAAGCTGCGTTGCCTGCCTTAAGGACAAGCCGAACTGCTGCACGAATATCAAGGTGCTCGGCGTCCACACCGATGGAGCTTTCTGCGAAGAGATCACCGTTCCGGCTGGCAATCTCTATCCGGCGAAGGGGCTGAGCCTCGAAGCGGCCGCGACGGTTGAGTTTCTTGCCATCGGCGCGCACGCCGTGCGCCGTTCCATGGCACCGGCGGGTTCACGCGCGCTCGTCATCGGCGCCGGACCGATCGGACTCGGCGCTGCGATCTTTTCGCGGATTGCCGGCTATGACGTGACGTTGCTCGACACCAGCCCCGAACGGCTGCAGATGGCGGCCGAGGTTTTGGGTTTCACATCCGGCATTGTCGCGAACGATAACACGATAGACGCAGTGAAAGCGAAGACCAATGGCGACGGCTTCGACGTGGTCTTCGATGCGACAGGGTTCGGCCCTTCGATGGAGCAGGCCTTCAATTTCGTGGCTCACGGCGGCGCGCTGGTTCTGGTCAGCGTCGTGAAGGACGATATCCGCTTCTCCGATCCCGAGTTCCACAAGCGCGAAATGATGGTGATCGGCAGCCGCAATGCGACGCGCGCCGATTTCGAGCATGTGGCGGATTCGATCGCAAAGGGCCTGGTGCCGGTCAACAAGCTGATCACCCACCGCACGACGCTGGCCGATGCGCCGCGCAATCTCGCCCGCTGGGCCCATGAAAAAACCGGCCTGATCAAGGCCGTCATCAAGGTTGCGGCGTAGAGACCTCAGATAGCGTCGATGACGGCGCGCATCTGCCGCACGATGGCGGCATCCGTCTGGTTCGAACCCGGCGCTTCGAAGCCGAACGCGACGGCGCGCGGGTCTTGGCTCGCGACCGGCGAACTGCAGGAGCCGTGAATTTCGCGGGCGCCGGTAGCGCGCAGAATTTCGGCGGCATTGGATGGACGCACGCCGCTTCCCGGCATGATCGAAATCCGCCCCTCCGCCTTGGCCGAAAGCCGCTTCAATGTCTCCAGGCCATCCATCGCCTTCGGTGTGCAGCCGGAGGTGAGAATGCGCTCGCAGCCGAGTTCGATCGCCTGCTGAAGTGCCGCATCCGGATCCGGAACCAGATCGAAGGCCCGGTGCAGCGTGGAGCCGAGGCCCGCGGCATGCGCCTTGAGGCGCTGGATCAGCGGCATGTCGAGCGTACCATCCGGCCGGTTGGCGCCGATGACCACACCTTCGAGACCGAAGGCATGGACGGCATCGATATCTGCCATCATCGCAGCTTCATCCGCCGCGTCGAAGATGAAGGGACCGGCATGCGGACGGATCATCGCGTAAACCGGGATCGGCGCAGCGGCAGCGGCCTTCATGAGGCCAGCAACCGGCGTCAAGCCACCGAGTTCGAGTGCCGAGCAAAGTTCGATTCGGTCCGCGCCGCCCTTAATCGCGGCGGCGAGGCCTTTTGGGCTATCCACGCAGACTTCCAGCAAAACCGGCATCTTCGAATCTCCTTCATCCCGCCGCCATCTTCTTTAAGCGACGGAAACGGCTTTCGCGACAGGTGTGGAAACGATTTTGCGCACCGCCTCGGCGATCATCGCACAGGCATCGGCCGACGCCTTCCGGTGGTTGAAGGCGATATGATAGGTGATCGGGATATGGTCCGCGAGCTCGACGATGCGCACCCGATCGGCGATCGGCATCGCGCTGACCCGTCCGAGAAAAGAGACGTAGCCGTGGTTAGCGACGAGATCCACGATGACCGGCAGTGAATCGGCAGCCGTAATATCCTGGTTGCGAAAGCGCCGGCTTGCGGCTCGCTCGCGGCGTAGCGCCGCTGCGGCCTCGCCCAGGCCGGTTCGCTCGCTCGGCGTACATATCGGGTGCTCGGCCACGAGATCTGCAACTGTCAGCGCAGTGCTTTCCTGCGGCGCGATTGCGACCAGATCCGTGCGCAGGAGTTCCCGATGGCCGAAGCTCTCCAATTCGAAGACGGAATCCAAAATCGCCACGTCGATGCGGCCCGACTTCAGGGCCTCGCGCAGGTCGTCCGCGGTCATGGAGATGAGGGAAATGGCGTTCTTGTTGCGCCCGGTATTCCAATCGGCCACCAGAGCGCCCAGGCAGCGCGCCACCCAGCTTTCTGCGCCCGTCGGAATGATCGATCCGATGCGCAGCGAATGCGCAGCACGCCGATAGCGCTCGTCAGCCGCCGACTTGAGATCGTTCCAGGCCTGGCTGATCGCCGAGAAGATGGCGTAAGCCCGCCTCCCCTCTTCGGTTAGCGTAGAGCCGTGCGCCTGACGTTGAAGCAGCGGATATCCGACGAACCTCTCAAGATTGGCGATCTGCAGTGAAAGCTGTGGCTGGCCAAGCCTAAGACGCCGTGCAGCCCGATTGATGCTGCCCTGATCCGCCACTTCCAGAAAGCGCTCGATTGTCACGATCTTGATGGGGATTCGTGAAGCCCAGTTCTCGAAGGTTTCGGCTGGCCCGCCCGTCAATTCGCGGAGTTGCTCGACGGCGAGCATGATCGGTTGCAGTCCGTCGCGCACCTTGCCGCTCGCAATCAGCTTGACCAGTTCCCCCGAGCTGCGTTCGGTGAGTTTGATTGCAAGTTCGCTTTCAAGATTGCTGACTGCTGCCGAGACCGTGGAAGCCGCGAGCGAAAAACGCCGCGCGGTCATTCGCACCGAACCCGAGGCGAGAACGTGGCTGGCAACAAAGATGGCGCCGAGATGCAATGCGTTCTCCGGAAGTGACTGAAAAAGCAGACGATATGCTGTGTTCGCAAAAAAAGATATCCCTGCTCAGGGACCAGCGGGCCTATCGTCGCCGTCAAGTACAACTGCCGGGCGGAACGACGGAAAAGAGCACCGGCAGGTCGTGGAAACACGCTAGGGAACAAAAACAAATCGCGGCGACCCGGCAAAAGGAAATGCAATTCCACGCGCGGCTATGCTTTCACGGCCATAATCGCGCCGCGACTGCAGATACTGGAGAGGGTTGCATCGATTTTTCGAGCGTGCACACTATTTCCATGATGCTCGAACGTCCGGCGTGATCGCGGCTTTGCGCTTTCGCCGGCGGCTTTTATGCGCGAAGGTTCCCGCCCGGACCCTCGCGACGGGTTAATTGGTGTTAACAAAGGGACACGCCATGCTCAAGAAACTCGCGCTCGCCGTATCACTTTCCGCTTTTGCGGCGGGTGCGGCCCATGCTGCCGATGTCGTCGTTTCGTCGAAGATCGACACGGAAGGCACGCTGCTCGGCAATGTTATCGTACTTGCACTGGAAGCCAACGGCATCAAGACGAAGGACCGGATCGCGCTCGGCGCAACACCGGTCGTGCGCAAGGCGATCACGGCCGGCGAAATCGACATCTATCCGGAATATACCGGCAATGCCGGCTTCTTCTTCAACAAGCCGGATGATGCCGCCTGGAAAAACCTCGAGCAAGGCTACGAACTTGCAAAGAAGCTCGATTACGACGCCAACAAGATCGTCTGGCTGACACCCTCGCCTGCCAACAACACTTGGGCGCTCGGCATCCGCAACGACGTCGCCGGCCCGAACAAACTCAAGACCATGTCGGAATTCGGCAAGTGGGTCGCCGGCGGCGGAGATGTCAAGCTCGCAGCGTCCTCCGAATTCGTGAACTCCGCCGGTGCGCTCCCCGCTTTCCAAAAGACCTACGGCTTCCAACTGAAGCCTGACCAGATGGTCGTTCTTTCCGGCGGCGACACTGCCGCAACGATCAAGGCCGCAGCCGACCAGACCAACAGCGTCAACACCGCCATGGTTTACGGCACCGACGGTGCGATCGAGGCTGCCGAGCTCACCGTCCTCGAAGACGACCAGAGCGTGCAGCAGGTCTATGCGCCGACGCCCATCGTCCGTGAGACCGTGTTGAAGGCAAACCCGAAGATCGAGGAAATCCTTGCTCCGATCTTCAAGAGCCTGACGGCGGACGAACTCCGCAAGCTGAACGCCAAGATCCAGGTCGATGGCGAACCGGCGAAATCCGTCGCAGAAGGCTATCTGAAGGAAAAAGGCTTCCTCAAGTAATTTGCCGACGCTCCGCCCTCGTCGCAGGGCGGAGCGCTTTCCGGGCAGGGATGGATCGATGGAAGAAACCTTAGCGGTCCGCAAACTGGATCGGCTTGGCGTGGTTCTAGTAACTGCCGGCGTCGTTGGCACAGCGCTTTTGCCCTTCATCTATGTGAAGGCCAACCGCATCGCCTCCGGCAAGCCGTTGCTGCTCATGCAGCTTCTCGACCACCCCTCCGTCGTCATCCTCACCATTCTGCTTGTTGCCACCGCATCTGCCACCCTCTTCGTCCGAAACGCGACGCTGCGGCTTGCGATCGCAACACTCGCTCTGGCCGCCTTGATTGCATCGATCGGCTTGATCGCCACGGCCTTCACGCCGCCCAACAGCAACGCGGCGCGCATGACGCCGGGCGGCGGGTTCTGGGTCCTGTTTGCGGTTGTCGGCCTCATCATTTCCGACGCACTCATCAAGATCCGGCTGACACCATGGATGCGTGTGGCGGCGCTGATCGCGTACACGGCATTGCTTGCCGCCTTTCTTTACTCCGGTCTGCTGGACAGCCTGTCGATCATGAAAGAGTTCGCAACGCGCTCGGCGCAATTTTGGTCCGAGGCCGTCGCTCATCTGCTGCTTGCCTTGGGATCGCTCGCTATTGCCATCGTGATCGGCCTGCCGCTTGGCATCCTCTGCTTCTGGGTGCCCAAGCTTCGCGCCGTCGTGCTGCAAGGGCTCAGCCTGATCCAGACCATTCCAAGCCTTGCGCTCTTCGGCATCCTGATGCTGCCGCTCGGCTATCTCGCGACGCATGTGCCGCTTGCAGCCGATCTCGGCATCCGCGGCATCGGGACGGCGCCTGCGCTGATCGCCCTCGTGCTCTATTCGCTGCTGCCGATCGTCGCCAATACCGTCGTCGGTCTCGAGGGCGTTGATCCTTCCGTCCGGGATGCGGCGGCCGGCATGGGGCTGACACGCCGCCAGATCCTGACGGGCATCGATATGCCGCTTGCCTTTCCGGTCATTCTCACCGGCATCCGCATCGTGCTGGTGCAGGCGATCGGCCTGGTGACCATCGCGGCGCTGATCGGCGGCGGCGGTTTCGGCATCTTCATCTTCCAGGGCCTTGGCCAGACAGCCATGGACCTCGTGATGTTAGGCGCTGTGCCAACCGTCTTCTTCGCCTTTTCATCGGCCGTCATCCTCGATGCGGTCATCGACAGCATCCGGGAACCGACCGCATGACCATGATCGAGATCAGAAACGTCACCAAGCGCTACGGTGCCGCAGCCGTCGTCGACAATGTCTCGATGGGCGTTGAGAAGGGTTCGATTACGGTGATTGTCGGCACCTCCGGTTCGGGCAAATCGACGCTGATGCGGATGATCAACCGTCTGGTGCCGATTACCGAGGGGCAAATCTTCGTTGCCGAACAGAACGTCATGGACGTGCCAGCGACGGAGCTCCGCCGCAAGATCGGTTATGCGATCCAGGGCCATGGTCTCTTTCCGCATCGGACAGTAGCGCAGAACATCGCCACGGTCCCTGAACTTCTGGGCTGGGAGGCTGGCCGCGTCGCCAAGCGCGTCGACCACTTGCTCGGGCTGTTCAACCTGGACCCGGCGACCTTTGCGGGCAAGTATCCGCATCAGCTTTCCGGCGGCCAGCAGCAGCGCGTCGGCGTTGCCCGCGCGCTTGCCGCGGAGCCCGAACTCTTGCTGATGGATGAGCCCTTCGGCGCGCTCGATCCAGTCATCCGCGGCAAGGCGCAGGATGATCTTCTGGCGATCCAGAAGCAATTCGGCACCACCATCATTCTCGTAACCCACGACATGGACGAGGCCTTCCATCTCGGTGACCAGATCGCGGTCATGAGCAACGGCAGGCTGTTGCAATGTTCGACGCCGGAAAAGATCCTCACCGAACCGGCCGATCCCTTCGTGCAGCAACTGACGGGCACCTCCGACAAGGCCTTGAAGCTGATGTCGCTGCTGCCGCTCAAGGAAAGCATGGCGCCCGCCAAGACCGGTCTGCCCTATACACTGCCGCAATCGCTCAGCCTCAGAGACGCGCTCGCGGAAATGATCTGGCAGGGGGTCGACGAGGCAGCGGTGCAGGACGCCAACAAAGCTCCGGTCGGCTCGATCTCCATGACGCGGCTCCTCGAACTGGGCCGCAAGGCATGAAGCTTGTTGTTGCCAATCTCTTCCGCGTGGCGGCGCTGGTGCTGCTTCTCATCCTGCTTTTCAGGACGGAGTGGCTGTCTTTCATCCTGGTCCCGCTGACAAGCAACAACGCGCCGCCAATCTATACCCAAAACAGTTTGCCCTCGCTTGCCTTCGGCCACCTGGAGCTTGTGGTGACCTCGATCGTCGGCAGTGCCGTTCTGGCGGTCCTCGCCGGCGTTTTCGTCACGCGGAAAAGCGGCGAGGATTTCCTGCCGTTGTCGCGTGCGATTGCCAATGCCGGGCAAACCTTCCCGCCTGTCGCCGTGCTGGCGCTTGCCGTTCCCGCAACGGGCTTCGGCGCCGCGCCAACGCTGATCGCTCTCTTTCTCTACGGCCTGTTGCCGATCTTCGAGAATACCGTATCCGGACTTCGGCAGGTTTCAGCGTCCGTACTCGATGCCGCCGACGGCATGGGGATGAACGCCACGCAACGGCTCTTCCGGGTCGAGCTACCGCTGGCGCTGCCGCTCATCCTGGAGGGCCTTAAGGTCGCAACCGTCATCAATATCGGCACCGCGACGATCGGCTCCACGGTTGCGGCAAAGGGGCTCGGCGAAGTCATTATCGCCGGGCTGATCTCCGACAATACCGCCTTCATCTTGCAGGGCGGCCTCATCGTTGGCCTGATGGCCGTGCTGATCTATGACGCAATGGGTCTGGTCGAAAGCGCGATCACGCGCAGAATTGGCTTGCACCCCGCCTGATCCGGCGGCTACCAAGGCTGCCGTGACACGGCAATGGGAGGCACCCTTGGCAAAGATGATCCACTCCATGATTCGCGTTGTCGACGAGGCGCGATCGGTTAGTTTCTATAACAGGGTCTTCGGGCTGACGGTTGCCGACCGGGTCGATTTCGAAACCTTCACGCTGATTTACATGAGCAATGCCGAGACCGGCTTCGAGCTCGAGCTGACGGTCAACAAGGGCCGAACCGTGCCCTACAATCTCGGCGACGGCTATGGCCATCTCGCGGTCTCGGTGGATGAAGTTGCTATCGAACACGAGCGGCTGACCAAGGCGGGCCTCAACCCCGGCAATCTTGTTGAACTCAATCGCGACGGCAAGCTCTTCGGCCTGTTCTTCTTCATTACGGATCCCGACGGTTACAAGATCGAAATCCTGCAGCGCCACGGCCGTTTTCAGTAGCGGTCAGCGCACCAAAAAGGCCCCACCAGCGGCGGGGCCCTTTCCGGCTCGTCCTCGCGAACGACGTTACATCCAGTAGGGTGGCACACCGTAATAATCATAGACGCGGCGGCCATTGTCATTGTACCAGCTGTCGTCATCGTCCGCATAGCTTGGCGCACCTTCGATTTCTTCCTTCGTGAGATCGATACGGTAGCCGTCAAGTTGGGTGTCGTAGGTCAGTTTTTCCCAAGGCAGCGGATAATAGTCATTGCCGATACCCAGGAAGCCGCCAAAACTGAGCACGGCGTATGCCACGCGGCCATCCTGCTTCCCGATGATCAGGCGCTCGATCGAGCCAATGTGCTTGCCATCAGCGCCATAAACGCGAGTACCTTCAACACGGTCGCTTGCGATCAGCGACGGGGTGTCTGTGACGTTGGGGTCGCGGCGGCTGACATTGCTGTCCTCGTTAAGCATCTATGCAGCTCCTCTTCGTTGCATTCCTCGCTGTGATAACGCCCCTTCAGACCCAAAGTTCCGGTTTTCATCGCCAGCATACAGCGCCTTTATTGACGTTTACGTCAAAGTCAGTGTAATTCCAATCTGAGCTTGATCCACTCAGGCAATGGCATAAGCTGACGATCGGAAGATGGAGGATCATCCGGTCGGCAGCAGCAGACCGGGATCCGTGGACGGCCAGGGGAGAGAGACACGATGAGCAACAGTTCCGTCCATCCGAGCGGCGCTCAGCCAAAAAAGCCTTGGCTTGCCACATATCCGGCGATCGTTCCCGCCGAGCTGCCGCCGCTGGAACATGAGTCGCTGGCGGAACTGCTGGAAAAATCGTGCAAGGACTACGCCAACCGCATCGCTTTCTCCAGTATGGGCAAAACGCTCACCTACCGCGAGTTGGAGCGGCAGACGCGCAAGGTTGCCGCCTGGCTGCAAAGCATCGGGCTTCAAAAGGGTGATCGAGTCGCCGTGATGATGCCGAACGTGCTGCAGAACCCGATCGCGGTTTATGGCATATTGCGCGCTGGCCTTGTCGTCGTGAACGTCAACCCGCTCTATACGCCGCGCGAACTGGAGCATCAGCTGCGCGATTCAGGTGCCAAGGCGCTGTTCGTGTTGGAAAACTTCGCCCGTACTGTCGAGCAGGTGCTTGCAAAGACCGATGTGCGCCACGTCGTCGTGACCGCTCTCGGCGAGATGCTGGGCGCAAAGGGGGTGCTCGTCAACTTCGTCGTTCGCAAGGTGAAGAAGCTCGTCCCCTCGTGGTCGATCCCGCAGCACAAGACATTCAAGCAGATCCTCAGCGAAGGCGCAGGCAGGACGCTGCAGCCGGCAGCCATCAAGGCCGGCGATATCGCCTTCCTTCAATATACCGGCGGCACGACAGGGGTCGCCAAGGGCGCTGTGCTGACGCATCGGAACCTTCTTGCCAACAAGCTGCAGCTGCAGCTCTGGCTGAGATCCGCCTTCGAGCTCAAGAAGCAGCCCGACGTTCTGAACTTCATGTGCGCCCTGCCGCTCTATCACATCTTCGCGCTGACGGTGAATTCGCTGATGGGCATGTCGCTCGGCGCACACAATATCCTGGTCGCCAACCCGCGCGATATCCGCGGCTTCGTCAAGGAATTCGGCAAGTCCAACGTGCATATCTTCCCCGGCCTCAACACGCTATTCAACGCGCTGATGAAAAATGCCGATTTTGCCAAGCTCGACTTTTCCTCGCTGATCATGTCGCTCGGCGGCGGAATGGCGGTGCAGCGTCCGGTCGCCGAACGCTGGCTGAAGATGACGGGCTCGCACATCACCGAAGGCTATGGCCTCTCCGAGACCTCGCCCGTTGCGACCGCCAACCGCTTCGATTCTGCGGAATTCACAGGCTCCATCGGCCTGCCGATCCCATCCACGGAGATCGACATTCGCGACGAGGACGGCAATTCCCTGCCGCTCGGCGAGATCGGCGAAATCTGCATCCGAGGCCCGCAGGTGATGGCGGGCTACTGGCAGAAGCCGGAGGAGACCGCGAAGGTGATGACACCGGATGGCTTTTTCCGCAGCGGCGACATGGGCTTCATGGATGAGCGCGGCTACACCAAGATCGTCGACCGCAAGAAGGATATGATCCTGGTTTCCGGCTTCAACGTCTATCCGAACGAGGTCGAGGAAGTCGCTGCCATGCATCCGGGCATCGTCGAGGCCGCCGCCGTCGGCGTGCCGGATGGCCATTCCGGTGAGGCGGTGAAACTCTTCGTGGTCAAGAAGGACCCGGCGCTGACCGAGGCAGACGTGAGGGCCCATTGCGCTGCCAACCTCACGAACTACAAGCGTCCTCGCTTCATCGAGTTCCGCGCCGAACTGCCGAAATCGCCGGTCGGCAAGATTCTCCGGAAAGACCTGCGCGGCTGATTTTGACAGTTGCGTGAAATTTGAAGCCATCCGCCTGGTGCGGGTGGCTTTTTTGCATTGCGGCGGTCGCCGAACTTGATTTGCGCCCTACAAAGCGAATAGTTTTCGCGACCCTCACGCCCTGCAAAGGAGCTTCCCATGAAAGCCATCGTCGAACAATTGAAGAGCACCGCGGCCGCCACCAAGGCAACCGATCTTCGCGCCGCCTTTGCCGCCGATCCCAAGCGTTTCTCGCGCTTTACCACCTCCCTCGACGACCTTCTGATGGACTATTCGAAGACCGCCGTGAACGATGAAATCCTGGCGCTTCTCGTCAAGCTCGCAGAAGAAGGCGGTGTCGAGAAGAAGCGCGAAGAGATGTTCTCCGGCAAGGCGATCAACTTCACCGAAAACCGCGCTGTCCTGCACACCGCGCTGCGCAACCGCTCCAATACGCCCGTATTGGTGGACGGCAAGGATGTCATGCCTGAGGTGAACGCCGTACTGGCCGCCATGGGCAAGTTCGCCGACGGCATCCGCTCTGGGGCGCTAAAGGGCGCGACCGGCAAGAAGATCACCGACGTCGTCAATATCGGCATCGGTGGTTCGGACCTCGGCCCCGTGATGGCGACGCTTGCCCTGGCACCCTTCCATGACGGTCCGCGCGCACATTTCGTTTCCAACATCGATGGCGCACACATCGCCGATACCCTGAAGCTCGTGCAGCCGGAAACGACGCTTTTCATCATCGCTTCGAAGACTTTCACGACCGTCGAGACGATGACGAACGCACAGACGGCGCGCAATTTCATCGCCAAGGCGCTCGGCGAAGCGGCCGTGCAGCATCATTTCGCGGCCGTATCGACGGCGCTCGACAAGGTCGCCGCCTTCGGCATCGGGAGCGAACGCGTTTTCGGCTTCTGGGATTGGGTCGGCGGCCGCTACTCGATCTGGTCGGCGATCGGCCTGCCGCTGATGATCGCGATCGGACCGGAAAACTTCGGCAAGTTCCTCGACGGCGCCCATGCCGTCGACAATCATTTCCGTAAGGCACCGGTTGCCGAAAACCTGCCGATGCTGCTTGGCCTGATCGGCTTCTACCACCGCAACGTGCTCGGTTATCCGACCCGCGCGATCCTGCCCTACGACCAGCGCCTGTCGCGCTTCCCGGCCTACCTGCAGCAGCTCGACATGGAATCGAACGGCAAGGGTGTCACGATCGACGGCACACCGGTCGAGGGCAATTCCGGCCCGGTCGTCTGGGGCGAGCCGGGCACCAACGGCCAGCATGCTTTCTACCAGCTCATCCATCAGGGCACGAGCATCATCCCGGCAGAATTCATGATTGCCGCCAACGCCTTCGAGCCGGAACTTCGCCACCAGCACCAGCTTCTGATGGCAAACGTGCTTGCCCAGTCGGAAGCGCTGATGAAGGGCCGCACCTTCGAGGAGGCCAAGAAGCAGCTGACTGACAAGGGCATGGACGACAAGAAGGCCGACTTCATCGCGCCGCACCGCGTCTTCACCGGCAACCGCCCGTCGATCACTTTCGTCTATGACAAGCTGACGCCCTATGCGCTCGGCCGCCTAATTGCGCTCTATGAGCACCGCGTTTTCGTCGAGGGCGTGCTCTTCCGGATCAACTCCTTCGACCAGTGGGGCGTCGAGCTCGGCAAGGAACTCGCGACCGGCCTTCTGCCGGTCATCGAAGGCAAGGAAAGCGCCGCGGGCCACGATTCCTCGACGCAGGGCCTCGTTGCCGCGCTGGCCAAGCTCGCGAAGTAATGGATGTTCCCGTTCTTCGGATCGCGCGTCCGACGGATGACATAAGCCGGCTCCGCCCCTTCTATGAGGCGGGGCTTGGTTTTGTCGAACTCGTTTCATTCGAGGACCATAGCGGCTTTGACGGTTTGGTCCTTGGCCATCCACTGTGGCCTTACCACTTTGAATTCACGCATCACCGCGGCCATACTGTCGGTCGCGCACCCACAGCAGACAATCTTCTCGTATTTTATGTACCCATTCGATCCACATGGGAGATGGCCATCGGAAGGATGACTGATGCCGGCTTTTCCGCCGTCATGTCCTACAATCCTTACTGGGACGTTACCGGGCGAACATTCGAAGATCCCGATGGCTATCGGATCGCCCTTCAAAAATGCCGAATGGCGACGATAGTCTTTCGCTTGAAGCCGTCGAAAGCCGAACCACCTGATCATCTCACATTGGAAGGTAAGCAGGAGAAGCCTATGGACTTGGCTGATGATGTGCTGATTGGATTCGAAGCGCAGGGTGCTGCGCCATAAGTTTTTTGTTCTTACCCTCCTTCCATCAGTGCCCGTCGGGCGGGACGTCGTCTTTGGGAACATTCGCGACCAGGTTCTTCCGATGGAAAATGAAGAGGCCGGCGAGGACGATCACGGCGGATCCCACCAGGATTTGGCTGTCCGGCAAATCGCCGAAGAAGAGATAGCCCAGGAGGATCGCCCATAGCAGCAGGCTGTATTGCAGCGGTGCCAGCAGCGAGGCCGGGGCGAGCTTGAGCGATCGGGTGATCATCATATGCGCGCTGCCGGCAACGATGCCGAGCGCCAGCATAGCCGCAAAATCGAGGGCAGAAACCGCGCGCCAGTTCCCGATGCTCAAGGCCAGGCCGGCAACCAAGGCCGCGACAGTCTGCCAGGTCACGAGCGTGACATCACTCGTCTGACGCAAGCGTCGGCTAAGGACGAGCGTCAGCGCGAAGGACAGGCTTCCGACAAGACCGAAGACCGAGGGCCAGGACAACATCGCCGACGAGGGTCGCAGCGCAATGACAACCCCGACGAAACCAAGGATGACAGCGAGCCAGCGGCGCCAGCCAATCGTCTCGCCCAGAAAGAAATGCGAGAGAGCCGCCACATAGATGGGACCGGCCATGTAGAATGTCATGACATCGGCAAGCGGGAGATAGGCAACCGCGGCATAGAAGAATGCGACATCCGCGGTCGTCAGCA
>NZ_JBNDHT010000034.1:0-55450 GCF_056755115.1 Rhizobium sp. SVR5-2C
CGGATTGGGCTCGAAGGCATGCACCCTACCCTCACCTCCGACGCGAGCAGCTAAATGCAGGCTGACCAGTCCTAGATTGGCGCCTATGTCCAATACGACATCTCCCGGGCGCACAAAACGATCGACTATCCAAGAGATTTTCGGGTCGAGATCGCCGACAAAGTACATGGTGCGACCGACCAGGTCGTTGACCGGCACGAGAGCCTTGCCACCCTTGACCTCAGCCCAGAGGTTGACCGTTCGATTGCCCGAAAGAAATTTGATTATGTTTGAGTTTGCAATTGTTGGTCCCCCGGATTTCAGGGGATAGCGTCGGGCTATAGCCGCGACGGACCTCTCTCGCCAACTCGGTGTGGAAGGGATTGCCGCAGGGATCATTTGTCTCTACTCCATCCTGAGATCTCGTTGCGCGCCAGGAGCCATTGATTGCATTCAAATTTCCGGCGCACGTGGTTTTTCGCGGGCAGTTCTGATCCAGCCTTCCCTGGCGCTGCCAAACAAGGTGCGCGGGTAGAGCTTCAACTTCCATGCCACGTAGAGCGGAATTGCGCCTATGGCACGCGCAGGCAGCGCTTTTTGTCCATAGGCCAGCCAAGCCGCAAACGTTGCGACAAACACCAGAGCCAGACTTGTCGCCGCAATCGCCAGGGGCAAAATCGATAGGCCGGCCGCCGCAAGAACACCTGTGAACAGCAGCGCTGATAACAGCAGAAACAGAAGCAGCGTCAGTGGTGGCACCATTAGGTCCAATGTTAGCGCTAGGCAGTCCAGGTTCAGGAACGTCCGAGGCTCAAGCAAAGAGCGCATTTCTGTTCGGATCATTCCGAGGTGACCTCCCTCCCAACGGCGGCGCTGGGAGCCGGCTCCTTCTTCGGAGCAGGGGAACTGGCTCGTAACCTGCGCGTGCTCGCAAAACCGTGGCGCGTGTCCACCGCGCGAGAGATCCAGTCCGAGCTTCATGTCTTCGACACGGTTTGAATTAGCTACGTGTGCACCGGCTAAAAGGCGCCACGGAATTGCAGTCCCGGTCCCGGTGACCTGGCATGGCAGGCCAAGGTGCGCGAGGCCGAGGGGCCTCACGTGGTTCTTAACGAGAAACGCGAATTCCGCCACCGCATGATTGATTGCCGCTCCGGCAGGGGCGGTCATCAGGTTGCGCGATTGAACTGGCTTGCCGCTTGCAACAACGGCCGCAGTAAGTCTTTCGAGCGCATTCGCACCAAGGTGACAATCCGCGTCGATCATTACGACGATTTCTGGTGGAGCCTTCTCCAAATGGCGTATGCCGGCATCGAGCGCAAATCCCTTACCGCGAAGGTCGCGGTCAAAACGTTCGAGGACCTCTACGCCCGCGGCCTTAGCAAGCTGTGCCGTCTGGTCGGTGCAGTTATCGGCTACGACGACCAGCCGGTCTTGGGTAGACAGCTGGCTGGAAATACTGGCGAGGGTCGCGGCGATGCCGCTTTCTTCGTTGTGAGCCGGGACTAGGACGGCAATCGAAGGACGATGCTTTCGGTCCATCTCCACGACCGGCCTCGTTCGCCACCCCAGGCTGGCGACGAGACATTCCAGCGCATAAAGAGTGCTCGGTATCGATAGGACAGCGGTTGCGGCGAAGGCTGTAGAGCTCAAGATCGCATTCCACACGCGATGTTCTCCTTGCATGACTGACGAGAAATTCTCACGTTCCGTCAAAATACAAATACAGAACATCGAATCTCCTCTCAAGTTTATAGCAATACGCATTTGGGCCTATCGCCTGACGTTCGAGGCTATATCTCGCTGTACGTCAAAGTGATGTTCTAATTTAGACCAATAATATATTGTATAACAACTACTTAAGATGATTAACTTCAAGCATAACTAAAACAAAACACCAATATAAGTCTGGAAAACGCTGGCGTCTGTACTTGCGTATCGCTGCCGACCGAGGGTGAGGGGAGAGGCGATGACCGGTCTAGACAAGCTGCCGCGAGAGGACGGGTTTTATGCCAGGCGCCGGCATTATTTTCTTGGCGCTCCTTTCGACTGCATTGTTCCGAATGCAGTCGTTAATCTTGTGAGTGACTGCGGGCCGGGTTCGCGATTTCGCTATATCGTCACGCCGAATGTCGACCACGTAGTAAGATTGAATGAAAACGCGGTGCTCGCCGAATACTACGATCGCGCCTGGTTATCCCTTTGCGACAGCCAGCCGATCGCACGGTTGGCGAGAGCCTTGTCTCTAGACTTGCCTCTCGTAACTGGTTCCGACCTGACCGCGACCCTTTTCAAGTCCGTCATCAACAACGGGGATAGCATTACGCTGATCGCAGCGAATGATCGAATTGTCCGCAATCTGGAACTCGCCTATCCAAGCGTACGCTTTCGAGCTTTCGTACCGCCGCAGGCGGTATGGACCAACGCCGCAGCCTTGCAGTCCTGTGTAGACTTTGCCACACGTGAGCGAGCTCGCTTCATTTTTATAGCAATTGGTTCGCCGCAGTCGGAAAAGATTGCGCACGAACTCTTGACGCATCCGGACGCTCGGGGAGTCGGGTTCTGCGTCGGCGCTGCTTTGGAATTTCTTACCGGAATGAAGAAACGGGCCCCCGCCTGGATGCGCCGGTCCGGATTGGAATGGTTGCATCGGATCGCATCGGATCCGCGAAGGCTGTGGCGCCGCTATGTTTTTGCAGTCGTGCCATTTGGGCGCATCGTCCTGGGAGAAATAGCAAGAAGACGCCGCCTTGCGCACGAAAGATGAAGCCCCCACACAGGACCGTTTGCGTTTTAAAATCACTTCGGCAAGCGGCCTTTGTAGGGAACCAACCTCTTCGCCTCGCGACTAGGCGGTCAATGCCCCGCGCAAGGCAGCCCGGTGTCTTCGGCGCAGTGGTACGCGCATGCTCTCGCCGGTAATAACACCGAGACGAAAAAGCATCGTGGACAAGTAGCCATGACGCTGACGGTAGTAGCGGATGCGGTTAGACGCCATCATGGCGCATAGCATGAGGTTATCCTCAGTTTTGCCGCCGATATGGATTGCTCGCGCGCCTGTATCATAGACAATGGAAAGGCCGCACCGGCGTACTCTTTCCTGGTAATCGACTTCCTCGCTGTAAAGAAAGAAGGACTCGTCCCAATCACCAACCGCTTGCCGCGCCCGTGCAGCAATGGCCAGGATCGCGCCAACCGCCCATTCGACCGTGCCGCCTTGATCGTACAAGGACGGATCTGCGACGACCTCGCTGAGGCCGAACCAGGCGGCGAGTTTCGATCCAACGAGCGCATCCGACCAAACGGTTACAAGGGACGGCTCGCGCCTGAGCGAGCGACTGACGCTGCCGTCCTCATCAAGGACCTGAGGGACTGCGACCCCGACCCGCGAGTCACGCAGCCGATCATTCAGTATTCGTGCCGCACCAGGATAAAGACGAATGTCGGGATTAAGGACCAGGATATTCCTGTCAGGTTCAATTGTTGCGACCGCGGCATTGATCCCTGCGGCATAGCCGGCGTTTCGTCCGTTCCTAATGACGCGGGCGCCGATCGGATGAGCAAGCGCGATGTCGACGGATCGATCCCTCGAATCGTTGTCGATGATGACCACTTCGTAGTGTTCAACACCCTCGAGACCCGCAGGCAACGAATCCAGCAACCCTGGCAGGACAGACGAGCTGTTGTAGGTCACAATCACCACGGCGAGTGGTCGCGCTGGTTCCGTGGCGTCCGCCAGTCGCTTATGCTGTTCAATCTGTCTCGGCAACGTGACCATGTCTCCCCCTCAGTCAGTTTTCGTAGGAAAATTCGGCGCCAAGCCTCGATCAGCTTCGTCCGGTCAGCAGCTGCTTTCACTGCCATATCGGCACTTGTTCAACACCACACCAAGGACATTGGTTTTTTCGGAAAGGTTATGCTCGCAGGTGTCAACCTCGCGCAGCGTGCTGTGTTCGGCGGCCGCGACTAGAACTGCGCAATCAACATTCGGCAAGAATGCCAGCACGTCATCGTTGGGTTGCATTGGCGGCAGATCGAACAGGATGATGTCTGGGCTCATCCTCTGTCGCATTTCCCGCAACACACGTGTTGTGTCCCGGCTCTGCAGCAGCTCCGCTGGCAAGGCAACAGATTGGCTATTGGCTCCAATTGCCAAATTGTCACCGTAACGCCGAAAAACATCGCGGATCTCGCTCTGCCCCTTCAGGTATAGTTCCATTGAGGGCAAGTCATCCATGCCGAGGACGTTGCCGATACCCGGTTGCCTCAGATCCAGGTCGACGAGCACGGTGCGGCAATCCTGTTGGTTTGCGAGAGCGAATGCCAGGTTGGCCGCAACGAAGGTCTTGCCGCAAGAAGGAGTCGGAGACGTAATGGCAACGGAGGCCCAGTTGTTCTCCCGCATGGTTTGCAGCAGCCTTGTGCGCATCATGCCGAACGCCGCCTGTGCCAGGTCGGAGCCGGTTATGGTGACGATGCGATTATTGGCGAGCACTTCGGAATCCATATGCAACGGCAAAAGGCCGGCCCAAAGCAAGTCACCTCCAGTCCGGGGACCTGGAACAATTGTCTGATCCGTTAGCCGCTCGCCCGCGCGCAAGGGCGTCGGCTCTTGCAGCGGTATTTGGGATTTCTCCATATTGACTTCCTGCATCTTCATGAGAATGCCTAGGGGAGGTTTCACAGGGGTCATGTTAGCTCACCAACTCGCTGTCAGTCTTGAGAAAAGCGCCTGAAATGCAGGCCCAAGCGGCCGGAAATAATAGTGAATGACCATCAGGGAGATGGGGATGGCGCTGCTGAACAGTAGCACGGCTAGACCCCGACTTTTGTTTGCAGCAACGACGTCGCTCGGCGCAAGGATGTGCGGAATAGTGGCTAGCGGCTGGTATTCAAGCATTTGAGCCAGCTCGGACGGTCGACGGATCGTCCGGTTCAGCAGCTCAAGCAGCACTATTAAGCCAAGACCTAATCCAACGCCTGCGACTGCGCCGATGGCGACAATCAGCCGGCGCTGCGGGCTTACCGCGGATTCGGGCGGTATTGCGGGCTCGAGCAGCGAGAAGCGTCCGCCATCCGAACGCATCTCGATTTGCTCGCCGATCAACGCCTCTGCCCGCCGCGCAATCGCTGCGTTATATTGCGTCTGCAGATTTAACTGGTTCCGCTCCAAGGAATTGAGCACCGTCTCGCTTTCCGGTGTCAGTGTAATGGAGCGGGTGAGCTCGGCGATGTTCCGCGTAATCGCCGATTTTTCGCGCGCTATGAGCTGAAGCCGTTCATCAATATCCGACAATTGAACGTCAAGTGCGGAAATGTTCCTCTTGTCCTTCGTGCCGTCTGCTTTCGCTGGGTCTGTCACCTTCAAGCCATCTTCCAGCGACGCAATTCGGGTCCGCAGAGCCACGATGTTGGGGCTCGAGGGTGAAAAGGTGGTCAATTGTTCCGCCAAGGCGCGGTTCATGTCCATCAGAGTTTGCTGCTCCGGCGTTAAGGGATCGGCACTCGCAATCTGACCGGTCGCGGCATAGGTGGCGACGAGATTGCCACGCCTGGAGCGCAGATCGGCCTCCTCATGCTCCAGCGACACCAGCCTTTCCTGCTGGCTGATTTGGCGCGTGCGGCGAAAATCAAGGCTGTCTGGCAACGTATCCTTGTTCTCGTTCTTGAACTTGAGAATGTCGGCTTCAAGCCGGTTTAAATCCGCGCCGAGCCTCATGACTTCCTGGTTGAAAAACCGGTACGTGTCTCCAGCGCGATCAGTGCGTTGACGCTGGTTGCGGCGCAGGATCATTCCCACGAGCTCATTGGCCACCTTTGCCGCCAGCACCGGTTCGTTCGCCTTGAACGACACGCTGAATACGGTCGCTCCCGGGCCACCCTGCGGCGCGTCCCACAGAACCTGTTCGAACGATATGCGGGAGCGCATATCCTTGGCGATATCCTCTCCGGAGAGCATTGCCCTTTCGTTGCCGTAGATCCCGAGCTTGTCCGCCAATTCAACAAGACCGTCGCGTGTCGTGATTTGCTGCTGAGTGATCTTCAACTGTTCAAAGACGTTTGTGGGAACGGTCGAACGAGCGAGTTCGGATGGAATCTGCGGGGATTCCACCAGGATTCTGCCGGTGGAGACGTAGGCCCGCGGGAGGGCGAGGGCAAAGGCGACGGCGATTGCCACCGCCAAGACGACGAATGCCGTGAGGTAAGGCAATCTTCGCTTCAGGATCCAAAAATAGAAACGTAGATCCAACTCGCCCACAACAATACCGCCCCACTTGAATGCCCCACCGGCGATGTGCCGGATGGTTATCTTCGGGCGATTGCGAATGACATGATAGATCATCGATGGTAGGTGCCCGGAGCGCATATTCGCCGGTCGTTAGTTCTTTGGGTGAATCTCCTATCCACCCGTCGTACTCCTAACGCGTCCCTCAGAGAGGTCCGCGCGACGAGATGCTACGGAGCGCCGTTTGAGCCAATATCTTCGTGTGCGGGAACTCGATCGTGCTATCCGTCGTGAAACAGGTTTCCCTGCTTATGGCGGCATTGCTGAGGTGCCATCATGACGGTTAACCACGAAGCCCTTTGGCGCAGCTCCCGCTGCGCCAAAGGGCTGATCGTCTTTGCCGGATGGGTGGAGAAGTGCGCTAAGACCTCCAATCCGTGAGGCTGCGAACACCAGGCCGAACGGAGGGAGCAGGATGATCTGAGGAGCCGGTTGGCGCGGGCGATTGCACGCGCGCCTAGCCTGGCAAGCGAATGCCCGCTTTACGACGCTCGTTATGTTGCACCTGACGAACTGTGCCCGTCCATCGAGCAATCCGGAGCATCAGATCGTGACCAGTGCTGAATTTCCTTTACAGCCACCGGGATAGGTTAAAGCGGGAATGCGCTTGCGATGTGATTGAAGACGTCGTCGGCTGACGGATCAGCACGGTACCCTGTTCGTTCCCGCGCCTGTGAGACTATCGGGAAAGAGATCGTTGATCTTGAAGACGACCTCCGTTCTGTTCGTCGCCTTGACCTTTTTCATGATGTTGCGAACATGCACCTTAACGGTGCTTTCCCGTAAATTGAGCTCATAGGCGATGATCTTGTTTGCCTTTCCGCGGCGAAGCGCCTCGACGACTTCCGCTTGGCGATCGGTGAATATCCCCGCCAAAGGGCGCGCCGTCGAATTGCCTGACTCGAGCAAGTGACGCATTGCAAATAGGGCGCTCGCAGGCACAAAAACCCCTCCTGCCACTGACAGCGCGATCAGCTCCATGCAGACGCTAATGCTGACCGACGTCGGTATATAACCTTTGGCACCATACTCGAGCGCCCTGACGATCTGGGCGTAGTCGTCGCTATCAGCCAATACGATGATTGGTATCGATCCGAACTCCGACGAAAGACTCCTGATTTCCTCCGAGACGGCAGGCTCGTCGATCTTTTTGCCCCCGACGTTCAAGAGAATTGCTGAAAGCGGAGGGTACTCGTCGCGTTTTTGCTCCCACTCCTCAATTGACCCGAATGCCAGGATAAGTAGATCAGCCTTGTGGGCCGCCATGCATTGCGCAAGGCATTGCCGGTCAAGTGCACGGTTGTCGAGAATTACTAGCGAATGCTTGGGCCTTGACCCTTCCACGAGCGTCCGGGTCAGTGCAGTCGAGCCGTGCTCAATTTTCAGGGGAGGAGCTACATTTTCCTGCCTGTGGTTTAAATTTGGTACAATCGCTGAACTCACAGCCTCATCCTCCCCCACATAGTTTCCCTACGCCCCAACTAAGGTCGAACATTCAACTCCTCTGCAGATACGGGAGTTTAGAATGTGCTAAAGTACAAACCAATTACCATAGTTCACCGGATGATACACTAATTAATATAGGTTAAATTCGTACATGAGCTCGCCAATACGATGTAAATAGAAGATATTTCTGTATGAAGACTGTTATTCTACTAAGCCATTCGCGGTAGGGTTGATAAAGATACTACGCAGCTAAGGCGCAAGCGCTAAAATCCGTGGAAACAATACCCGTCCCAGCCGCCAGGTCTGGAGCGAGCGCCGGACAAAAGCCACCATCAAGTTTGGATAGGGGCCACGAGTTTTGGCGTATACCGCCATCCAACCTTTGTAAGTATGTACTCCTTTAGGTGAATAAGCTTCAACGTTTTGCTTCTTTACTCAATTCGCGAAAACAATTCTTCTGGTGAAAGAAAGAAATATTTGCTCTGTCGAAATGAAACTTGGGCGGATCATGCGACTGCCGAGTTTTGTTGAGAAGCAGGGCCTGTTGGGAGCAGGGGTCTAGGCGGGATGATTGCATCAAACGTCAAGCTGGATGATGGCACCGTCATCCACCATCCAGATCTCGTGAACCTTTACGGCTGCGCGGTCGGTGCGGGAACGCGCATCGGCACTTTCGTGGAGATTCAGAAAAACGTCCTGATCGGAAAGAACTGCAAGATTTCCAGCCATTCCTTCCTCTGTGAGGGCGTGACGCTGGAAGACGGCGTTTTCATAGGTCACGGGGTCATGTTTACGAACGACACATACCCGCGCGCCGTCAACTCCGATGGCAGTCTGCAGACGGAGGCCGACTGGATTGTCATCCCGACCCTGGTCAAGCGCCATGCATCGATCGGCAGCAACGCCACCATTCTGCCTGGCGTGACCATCGGAGCGGCTGCGCAAGTCGGCGCAGGGGCGGTTGTAACAAAAGATGTGCCTGATGGCGCCATTGTCGCTGGCGTTCCGGCCAGGATGATCGGCCGCGTTAATGACAAGCCAGTTGACATGCACTCGTCGGGGGGAATGCGATGATCGGCATTGCTGTTGTCGGGTATGGGTATTGGGGACCGAATCTGGTTCGTAACATCTCGGAAACCGCCCGCGCTCACCTCGTTTGTGTCTGCGATCTCAATAGCGAGCGACTGGCGGCCGTTCAAAGCCGCTATCCCGCGATTAAAACCACCGACGATTTCGAGGAGGTCTTGCGCGACCCGCGAGTGGATGCCATCGCCATCGCGACGCCGGTTTCGAGCCATTTCAAGCTTGCCATGAAGGCATTGATGGCCGGAAAGCATGTCTTCGTCGAAAAGCCGATGGCCGCGACAGCGGAGGAAGCCTCGCGGATGGTCGACGAAGCAGCGCGCCGCCGCCTCGTGCTGGCCGTGGACCATACGTTCGTCCACACAGGAGCCGTTCGCAAGATGTGCGAACTCGTCGAAAGCGGCCTGGGCGACATGTATTACTACGACTCGGTTCGGGTCAATCTCGGGCTGTTCCAGCACGATGTCAGCGTCATTTGGGACCTCGCCGTCCACGACCTGTCCATCTTGGACTATGTCCTGCCGGAGAAACCGGTGGCCGTTTCGGCGATCGGGATGAGCCATGTGACCGGCGAGCCTGAGAACATTGCGTATCTGACGCTTTTCTTTGAGAGCAAGCTCATTGCGCACATCCACGTCAATTGGCTGGCGCCGGTCAAGGTACGCCGTACGCTGATTGGCGGTAGTAACAAGATGATCGTTTATGACGATCTAGAGCCCAGCGAAAAGATCAAGGTCTACGACAAGGGCATCACGATGAACTGCAATTCTCACACATACGGCGAGAAGGTCCATCAGATGCTGGTGGGTTATCGCAGTGGCGACATGTACGCGCCCAGGCTTGATATGACCGAGGCATTGAAAATCGAACTCGAGCAGTTCATCGATTGCATCGAGCAAAATGCGCGGCCGATCACCGACGGCCATGCCGGGCTGCGCGTCGTTCGCATCCTCGAAGCTGCAAGCCGATCGCTCGCGCAGCGCGGTCGTATCGTCGAGCTCGAAGAGGCGAGGCTCATCGCATGATCCCATTCCTCGACCTCAAAGCACAATATGCGTCAATCAAGGACGAGATCGATGCTGCGGTGCTCCGCGTGCTTGCCTCCGGGCAATACATACTGGGCGACGAGGTCGCCCGTCTCGAGGAGGAATTCGCAAACTACTGCGACGTCAGACATGCGATCGCCGTCAACACCGGAACGAGTGCCTTGCATCTGGCCCTTCTTGCGGCGGGCGTTGGCCCCGGCGATGAGGTGATCACTGTGCCATTCACGTTCGTCGCAACTGTGTCGGCGATTTGCTACACAGGCGCACGACCCGTGTTCGTCGATGTCGAACCCGTCACCCTGACAATGGATCCGGCCCAGGTCGAGGCAAAGATAACTCCCCGTACCAAGGGCATTGTTCCTGTCCACCTCTACGGCCAGATGGCCGAGATGGATGCGATCAAGGGGATAGCCGACTGCTACCGGGTGCCCGTCATCGAAGACGCCTGCCAAGCCCACGGGGCGGAATATAAAGACCGACGTGCCGGCAGCGTCGGCGTATCCGGCTGCTTCAGCTTCTACCCAGGCAAAAATCTCGGCGCCTGCGGCGAGGGAGGCATGATCATTACGAACAGCGACGATCAGGCCCAGACGATGCGGATGCTGCGCGACTGGGGGCAGGAACGGCGCTATCACCATCTGCTCAAAGGCTTTAACTACCGCATGGACGCCATTCAAGGCGCGATCCTGCGTATCAAGCTCCGGCATCTTGAAGCCTGGACCGAGGCGCGTCGCGCCCATGCCCGCCGCTATTCGTTGCTGCTTGCCGGATCGCCGCATTTAAAGACGCCTGTTGAGGTGGCCGATCGCCGTCACGTCTATCATGTCTATGCCGTAAGAAGCCGCGATCGCGATGGACTTCAACGGGCACTCACCGCGGAAGGCATTCAGTCCGGCCTGCACTATCCCATCCCGGTTCATCTACAGAAGGCTCATGCCGACCTCGGTTACGAAATCGGTGATTTTCCGATATCAGAAGCCGCGGCACGTGAAGTTCTCTCGCTCCCGATCTATCCCGAGATGACTGCGCGGCAGGTTGAAGAAGTGGTCGCCGCAATGGAGTATGCCTATGTCGGTTAACCGCGCAGGCGAGGCTCGACGGGTGCAGGCGGTCCACGGCCGCAATGAAAGGCCGGCGGATCCCGCCTACCAGGCCGTGTTGGTCGACGAACTCAGGCAATCATACGGGCGCGCTGGCCTGATCGAACTCTACGGCCGCTTCGCGACAGGGGAAGGGTTCGTCGACGCCCTGATGCGGAAGGCCATCTGGCAAAGTCTCGCGAGACGCTGCGGTACGGCTTTGCAGGTCGCAAGTGGTGCCGGCTTCAAGCATCCGGAAACGTTCGAAATCGGCAACGGGGTGTTCATCGGCGCTCAAGCCTATATCCAGGGACGCTATGATGGCCGATGTGTGATCGGCGACAATGTCTGGATCGGCCCGATGGCGTATTTCGACGCTCGCGATCTGGTGATCGAGGAGTTTGTAGGGTGGGGGCCCGGCGCCAAGGTGCTTGGCTCAACCCACACCGCCATGCCGGTGGATGAGCCAATCATTCGCACGGATCTCGAAATCAAGCCGGTGCATGTTGGCGCATGGGCCGACATTGGCACGAATGCGACAATTCTTCCCGGCGTGCACATCGGGAAGGGGGCGATCGTTGGAGCAGGAGCCGTCGTGGTCTCCGACGTCGAGCCATTCGCAGTGGTGGCGGGTGTGCCAGCGAAGTTCATGCGTTGGCGCACGGACGCCGATCCGATGCTGGATATGTCGCGCGGGGGAGATCATGAGAAATAAACGGGTGCTCATTACCGGTGGAGCCGGTTTGATCGGTTCGCATATTGCTGATCTCGTCGCATTGGAAAAACCCCGCGAGATTCTCATCCTCGACAACTTCGTGCGCGGACGCCTGGACAATCTCAGCACGGCGATAAGCGCCGGTCCTCTCAAGATCATCGACGGAGATATCAGAGACAGAGCGCTATTGGCGAAGGCCTTCGAGGGCGTCGATATTGTCTTTCATCAGGCGGCCATTCGAATTACCCAGTGTGCCGAAGAGCCACGGCTGGCCTTCGATGTTCTGGCGGAAGGCACGTTCAATGTTCTTGAAGCCGCCGTTAAGGCAGGCGTGTCGAAGGTGATCGCTGCCTCCTCTGCCTCCGTGCTGGGGCTTGCCGACAGCTTCCCCACGAGCGAAGAGCATCACCCCTACAATAACCGGACGATCTACGGTGCGGCGAAAGTGTTCAATGAAGGACTGTTGCGCAGCTTTGCCGAGATGTACGGGCTTCGCTATGTCGCGCTTCGCTATTTTAACGTCTACGGTCCGCGAATGGACGTGCACGGCGCCTATACAGAGGTGCTGATCCGCTGGATGGAGCGGCTCGCGGCCGGAATGCCGCCGATCATCTATGGCGACGGCAGTCAGACCATGGACTTCGTGCATGTCCGCGACATAGCCCGGGCAAACGTCTTGGCCGCGACGTGCGATGTCACGGACGAGGTGTTCAATGTCGCCAGCGGCAAGGAAACAAGCCTCCTGGAACTCGCGCAGATTTTGAGCGGGATCATGGGATCCTCACTCGAACCTCAACATCACCCGGCACGGACCGTGAATGGCGTGACCCGTCGTCTCGCCGACACAAGCAAAGCCGAACGGCTTCTGGGATTCAAGGCCGATATCCCGATAGAGGAAGGACTGCGTGATCTTGTGGCGTGGTGGCGGCTGGAATCGGCTGCAGCCGGAGGCGAAGCTGCATGAGCCCGTCGCTGCCTGCAATTCCGGTCGCCAAGCCTGTTCTCGGAGAGGAGGAGGCAGAGGCGGTACGCCGCGTCATCCTGTCAGGATGGGTGACGCAGGGACCGGAAGTCGCGGCTTTCGAGAACGAATTTGCAGCCTTTGTTGGTGCCGCGCACGCCTGCGCCGTTTCCAACTGCACGACCGCGCTTCATCTGGCTCTAAAGGCAGTCGGTATCTGCCCGGGCGATGAAGTCATCACGGTTAGCCATTCGTTCATCGCGACGGCGAACGCCGTCAGATATTGCGATGCGGTCCCGGTCTTCATCGACATCGAAGCGGACGGCTACAACATCGACCCCAGCCTGATTGAAACCGCAATCACGCCCCGCACGAAGGCAATCCTTTGCGTGCATCAGCTCGGCATGCCTTGTGATCTTCGCCGCATTGTGGAGATCGGAAAGCGCCACTCGATACCGGTTATCGAGGACGCGGCCTGTGCGACGGGAAGCGAAATCCTTTGGGAAGACTGCTGGGAAAAGATTGGCAAACCGCACGCCGACATTGCGTGCTTCTCCTTCCACCCCCGCAAGGTTGTCACGACCGGTGATGGCGGCATGTTGACCACGGCCAATCCCGAATATGATCGAAAATTCCGGCTGTGGCGTCAGCATGGCATGAGCGTCACCGATACCGTCCGCCACGGCTCGAAACAGGTGATCTTCGAGGACTATGATGAACTGGGCTACAACTACCGCATGACCGACCTGCAGGCCGCCGTCGGACGGGAGCAACTTCGACGGCTGCCAGAACTGATCAAGCGGCGGCGGCAGCTTGCAGAGCGGTACAGCGAGCGCCTGCCCACGATCGCGGGGCTAGCGCCACCGGTCGAGCCCAGTTGGGCTCGCAGCAATTGGCAGAGCTTTTGTGTGAGATTGCCGAGCACGGCCGATCAACGGGCAGTCATGCAAGTGCTGCTCGATCAGGGTATCTCGACCCGGCGCGGTGTGATGAACATTCATCTTGAGAAAGCCTATTCCGGCCAGGGCTTCCATCGCGCCGCCACAAGCCTGATGCGAAGCGTGTCAGCGCAGCAGCGAACGATCATCCTGCCGCTGTTTGTCCAGATGACGGAGGTCGACATGGCTTGGGTGGTTGATGCACTTCACGGGTGCTTTGCTGAAGCCGCTAACGCCGAAGCAGTCTGATTGCATGAGCGAAATGTTGCGGTTGGGCGATGCAGTATATACGAGGCAGGGCGGCGCTGAAGCGCGTTGCCTATCACGCCGATTTCGCGATCCATGCCCTGATGACCGCGGGCATTGACTCGGGCGGCAGCAGTTTGACCAACATGCGCAGCGAATAGAGTGTGCTCAGAGCGACCGCGACCGAGCCAATCGCCGTCGCCGGCCATAGCGGCAGGGCCCAAAAGGCGCAGAATACCAATCCCGATGCCGGCAGGAAAAGCAGCGCGTGCCTAAGATTGGCAGTCGACCAGCGGAAGCCGGTCAGCCGGTGCACGATGACGTAAATCAGGATGCCATGCCAGACATAGAGGCCAAAAAACGCCATGCCGGCTCCCAGCGCACCGAACTTCGATACGAAGAGCCAAGCCAAGCCCACATGCACCAGCGTGGCCGCTACCTCCGTCCAGAAGAAAATAGTCTGTGCGCTCTTCGCCAACACGATGAAACCCATCGGCCATGCGACAATCCTGAGCATCATTCCAAGGCAGATCCAGCGCAGAAGATCCACGGCACCGTGAAACTCCGCGGAATAGAACAAGCTCATCATGAGCGGCGCGAGGGTCAACGTGGCGAGCAGGCCTGGGCCGGCCAGCAATATGCTAACCTCCGCCTGCTCATTGACCAGCCGGTTGCACTCGGCGTCGTTGCCTGCAGTTGCGGTCAAGCGCGGATAGAAGTCTGTACCCATCGCCTGCAATATGAAGCCGGCGTAGAGACCGCCAAGCGCCCAGGCCGCTTGATACAATCCCGCCGCGACAATGCCTCCTTCCTGCAGCACAATGATGCGGATCGCATAGGCCGAGCCGAAGGTCAGTAGTCCGCTTGCCATAAAGACGACGCCGAGCCTGAGCAGAGCTGTCGCCTCCCGGCCAAACTGGCGAGCCGACATTCGTGATGAGTGCGTGGATATCTGTCTGCTGTACCACCAGGTCGGAAGAATTGAGACGACCGCTATCGCCACGAGAGAAGGTGCGATCGCCTGCGCTCCGAACAGGTAGATCAGGGGGATGCTGACCACCGTGCCAAAAAATCCTGCGAGCACGTTGATGCGGGCAAGATTTGCGATGCCCCGCAAGCCTTGGATCAAAGCAATCTGCCCGGCAGACACCACTCGGAAAAATACGGCCAGGGAGAGCAGCACGATGCCGCTGGCGTGTTGATAGTCGCCGAAAGTGAAATTCGAGACCGGAAACGCGACAGCCGCGAGAAAGAGCGCACCTAACAGTCCGAGCACCACCGATATGCGCCTGAGCGCTGTCGCCGACTGCGCGACCCTCTCTGCGTCCCCGGTGCCCGCGGCCTCGGCGATCTGGCGCACCCCGCTACCGCTCACTCCCAGACCAGCTATCGCTTGCGCGATGTCGACTATCGACCCGTAAAGGCCGATAAGCCCCACGCCCTCCGGTCCAAGCAGAACCGCCAGGGCTTTGTTGCGAACGATGCTCAAGGCGACGTTCACGAGCGAGGAGCCGCCCATCAGCATCGTCGACTTCAGGATCTGGGTATAAGTCTGACCACTGGGCGGGATGATGCGCAAAGTCATCAGATTACCCCTAGCCGTTTATCCTGTGGGGCACGGTCTCCGGCGCGCTATCCCAGCCCTGTTCCTCAACACAGCTCCGGAGATAGGCGGCGTATGCTGTCTTGCCGAGGCGGTAAGCGCGTTTCAAAACCTGGTCAGGCCCAAGCCAACCCATACTAAGGGCGATTTCTTCCGGACAAGCGATCTGGATGCCCTGACGGCGTTCAACCGTCCGCACGAAGGAAGATGCGTCGTGCAAGCTGTCATAGGTGCCGGTGTCCAGCCAGGCATAACCACGCCCGAGTTGGCATACATGCAGTTCATCGCGTGCAAGATAGGCGTTGTTGACAGCCGTGATCTCAAGCTCGCCGCGTTCGGACGGCTTGATCGAAGCGGCGATGTTGACGACGTCATTGTCGTAGAAATAGAGACCCGTCACTGCCCAGTTCGACTTGGGCCTTGCGGGCTTTTCTTCAATGCTCGTCGCTTTGCCTGTGACCCGGTCGAAGCTGACGACGCCATATCGCTCAGGATCATCGACGTGGTAGGCGAATACGGTGGCTCCATGTTGGCGAGCGACCGCCTGCCGGCAGAGGTCGGGCAACCCATGACCGAAGAAGAGATTGTCGCCCAGGATCATCGCAACGCTGCCGCTGCCGACGAATTCGCGGCCGATGATGAATGCCTCGGCTAGACCATTGGGCTGAGGCTGTTCGGCGTAGCAGAGATTGATGCCGAAATCCGAGCCATCGCCAAGAAGCTCCTGGAAGCACGGCAGGTCGCGGGGCGTCGAGATGATCAGGATGTCGCGGATCTCCGCAAGCATCAACACGCTCAAGGGATAGTAGAGCATCGGCTTGTCGTAAACAGGCAGTATCTGCTTGGAAACCGCGATCGTCAGAGGATAAAGGCGTGTGCCGCTTCCCCCCGCCAGTATTATTCCCTTCATGTCGCTTCCACCTTGATCTTGCTTCCGCCGACTGCGCCCGCGCCCGGCACGAAGCTTGCTGACCACACATGCTCTTCGCGGTTCACTGGCTTGCCTGATTGGGATGTGTCCCCTCCTCGATAGGCACGCCGGGAGCGGCCTGAGACGATCCGTCCGAAATGCGGGGTTGGACGACTCTCACGACATCACCAGGCAGGAGCGATGTCGTCTCTGAGGCAGGGAACTGATTGATTTGTCCCTTATCCCGCCGGCTCACGGTAAAGGTAAGCAGCGGTTCCTCACCACGGGTTCTCGATCCGTCGCCGGTCGAGAGTTCGTCGAGGAGCAGCTTCTGCGTCATTTCGCGCTTCAATTTAAGCTGATCAATATTTGCTTGTTCCGACTGCAATTCGGAAGCAAGTTCGCTCCGCCGCCCGTCATAAAGTCCCTCGAGATTGCGCGTTGTCTCACTGATTGCCTGACGGCCCCGCATGATGGCCGTGACGAGGTCGAGCCGGTCGGAGCGGTAAGTCGTGAGCAATCGTTCCAGGTCCAATTGGCGCGACGCCACCGTGAGGCCTCGCTCGACTAGAGTTTTGACGCTGGTCAGCTGTTCCTCGGCGGATTTGAGATTGTCATCCGAGCCCTTGAGCTTCTCCTCCAGCGTATCGATTTCCGTATTCAAGAGATCGCGCAGCTCGGTGAGCGCCTTTGACTGTCTGTCCTGCGCATTCGCGCGAGCCTGAAAAATGACCCTTTCCTGGTTGTAGATTCCGGTAGCGAGTTGCTGATCGGCGCCGAGCGGCTGCTCGAAAGTTATTTCCTTCGCCCCAGCCATCTCCGCCTGGAGCCGCGCTACTTTGGCGGCGCTACGTAGGAGCGAGTGATCGATGTCTCGCAATTCGCCTGCGAGCCTGACCGTCTGCGATTGCTGCTGACTTGCCGTGCGGATCGGCCCTCCACTCATTGACAGGGATTGCAGGACGGTAAGTCCCGACCGAAACTTGTATTCCCCAGGCGAGGTTACGTCTCCGACGACATAAATTGGCGGGTATTCGAGAATTTCGATAGTGACCGCGGGCGCTTGGACCAACCCGATCTTTTCCTGCAGGCGCTTGGCAATCTCGCTTGTGAGGCCGGCGTTATCCAGATTGCCGACGGAAAGCGAGCCAAGAAGGGGCAAAAAGACTGCGCCTTCATCCGAGACCGTGTAGTCGCCGCCCAGCGCATCCCATCGTTCATATTGGCCCTTGGCCGGCATCCATTGGACAATCGTCAGACGGATTTTCGTTTGCGGAGCAAAGGGACTGCCATCGGCGAGAACCGGCGAGACAGCTCCGGCAAGAAAGACGAATGCACTGATGACAAACGTCGCGTGAAAGAACACGTAAGGGACGCGGTGCGATAACTTCATGTACATGTCCAGCCTGCAAAGCGTCCTTAAACGGACGCCGGTCCAATGCCTTCGACGCTGCGCGAACGCCGGACGCCAAATCCGAAGCCGCAACGCTAGTGTGCAGTCTGGCGAAGCCTTGAGGAAGGTGGAGGTAGTTTGCTTCGCCTCATCAATATTGATGAGGTAGGCAGGGTGCTTCAGCCAAAATCGAGCGGAAACACATGTCTCGGCGCTGCTCGGAGGCATTGCGCGGGAAATCCGGAGGTCATGCGCGCAAGAAAAGGCGCGCTAGCCGCGAAGGACCGTTTCCAGATCCCTCGCGGCAGAGTCTTTATGCTCGGACGGTCGATCTTGCCGGCACGATGACGTTAACCACAACAGCAACGGCAACGTTCGCAGCAAGTGCAAGCAGGCCTGTATAGACGGTGAAGGGCTCACCGCCGAGACTGAGGGCATGCAGCGGCTTCCAGCCGGCATCCCAGACGAGGAAGGTGCCGCCGAACAAGCCGACGAACCAGCCGGCAAGGAGGCTCGGTGCACGGAACCAGTTGGTGTACAGGCCGGAAACCAGAGCCGGAAGCGTCTGCAAGATCCAGATGCCGCCAAGCAATTGCAGGTCGAGCGCGAACTGCGTCGGCAGGAATAGGATGACGAGCAGGGCGCCGATCTTCACGATGAGCGACGTGACCTTCGCGACCTTGGCTTCGCCGGCGTCACTGACATCCGGATTGACATAGGCCTTCCAGAAATTGCGCGTGAAGAGGTTGGCGGCGCCGATGCTCATCACGGCAGCCGGAACGAGCGCGCCGATTGCGATTGCTGCGAAGGCAAAGCCCGCAAACCAGCTCGAAAACAGCGTTTTGAAAAGCGCTGGAACGACGTCATTTGGGCTTTCGAGCTGTAGGTTCGCGGCATGACCCATGTAACCAAGCAACGCCAGCAGGCCGAGGAGCAGCGTATAAGCTGGCAGCAGGACCGCATTCTTGCGGATCGTGTTGCCGCTGTTGGACGCGAAGATGCCGGTCAGCGTGTGCGGGTACATGAAGGCGGCGAGCGCCGAACCCAGGGCCAGCGTTGCGTAGGCAACGTATTGATTGCCGGCAAGCAGCAGGCTGCCCGAGCCTTTCGCCTGGAAGGCGGCATCGGCCGAGGCGAAGACATTGGCATAGCCGCCGAGCTTCGAGGGAATGAGCGCGACAGCCGCAATCACCACGATATAGATCATGATGTCCTTGACGAAGGCGATGAGCGCCGGAGCGCGCAGCCCTGCGGAATAGGTATAGAGCGCCAGCACGATGAAGGCGATTGCCAGCGGCAGTTCGCCGTGCAGCCCGAGCGCCTTCAGGACCGCTGTCATGCCGACAAGCTGGAGGGCGATGTAGGGCATGGTGGCGATGACGCCGGTTGCCGCCACGGCGAGTTCGAGACCCCGCGAGCCGTATTGGCCATGCACGACATCACCAGCCGTCACATAACCGAAGTCCTTGGCCCGTTTCCAGAGAACAGGCATCACCATGAAGACAAAGGGATAGACAATGATGGTGTATGGCAGAGCGAAGAAGCCATAGGCGCCGACGGTATAAACCAGCGCCGGAACGGCGATGACCGTATAGGCGGTATAGAAATCGCCGCCGACCAGGAACCAGGTGATCCAGGTGCCGAAGCTGCGGCCGCCCAGGCCCCACTCATCGATATGGGCGAGCGTTTCGGGCTTGCGCCAGCGGCTTGCGACGAAACCCATGACGGTGACGAGCGCGAAGAAAAAGATGAAGACGGCAAGCGCCGTGCCGTTGATCTCAGTCGTCATGGTGCGTGCTCCGATAGGCGATCCAGGTCAGGAAAGCGGTAATCGGCACCCAGGCGAGCTGGTACCAATAGAAGAAGGGGAAGCCGAAAAGAGACGGCTCGAGAACATTGTAAAAGGGCGGCCAAAGCAGGCCTATATAGGGGATGACGAGCAGCCAGAGCGCTGCCTTGTTATGTCGTTTTTCCATGTCGGGATACCTTTCAGGCGCCATGATTAAGGCCACCGGGTTCCAGTTGTCGGCGTGGAAGGTAGTTCCGTCAGGCAGCGGCCACCGGGGGCCTTGCCAGGTTCAGTGCAGCAGGTTTTCCGCTGAATCGAAAGCAGGCATCATGCATGGAACTCCTCCCAACAGCCCCGTTGGCGAGGCGTGAGGAACTCCTATGCCGCCGGTTTTCGTGCGACAAGGTGTCGAAAGAGACGAAATACGCCGCCCTACCCAGAACTGGGTAGGCGAGGGCTTTACCCGATCTTTTTAGCAATACCGCGGTCGATCGCATAGCGGATCAGGCCAGCCGTCGTGGCGATGCCGAGCTTTTTCTTGAGGTTCTTGCGGTGCGTTTCGGCCGTGGCCGAGCTTATCCCGAGCGTTTCGGCGATCTCCCGGTTGCTACTTCCGGCACCGATCAGCCCCAGAATGTCGCCTTCGCGCGGCGTCAGCGGGTCGCCATCCTCCTCCGTGCCGCGCTCCATCAGCACGTCGACGACCCCCGATGAGAAATAGGTTCCTCCGCCCGCCACCGTCTCGATGGCCGAGACGATCTCGTCCGTCGACACGTCCTTGAGGACGTAGCCGGCAGCACCACGCATCACCGAAGAGGAGATATACTCCCGGCTGTCATGCATGGAGAGCATCACGATTCGTGCCTCCGGAAGTTCTTTCCTAAAGACCTCGATCGCTTCGATGCCGCTTAGCTTCGGCATGTTGATGTCCATCAGCACCACCTGAGGCTGGACCTGCCTGCCGATATCAAGACCCGACTGCGCAAGCCCGGCCGTGCCGACGACCTCGATACGGTCGAATGTTTCGAGCACCGCCTTCAGCCCGTCCAGCACGAGCGGATGGTTGTCGATCAAGAGCACCTTGATTTTCGGCGGTTGGTTCATGCGGCTTGGGCCTTCTGACGAGCGGACAGATTGGCCGATTTCGGCATCATTGCCGTCAGCGTCGTACCGGTCGTGCTCGTATTGATCAGCAATCGACCACGGAAATGGGCCATGCGCTCCTGCATGTTGCGAAGACCGAGACCGGATGCTCCTAACCCGACGCTCTTGCTGCCATCGAATCCGGTTCCATTGTCAGAGATCATCATGCGCGCACGCGCGGCGTCGCTCCAGAGCTTGACTGTAAGCCGATTGGCTCCCGAATGCCGCTCGACATTGTTGAAGGCTTCCTGGGCGACCCGATAGAGAGCAGTGCTGGCCTCGGGCTTCAACGTGTCGATAAAGCCAGCGGCCTCGATATTCGTGTCTATTCCTGTGCGGTCAGCGAAATGATGGCATAGGGCTTCGAGTGCGGCGGTAAGGCCGAGATCGTCAAGCACGCGGGGGCGGAGATCGTGCGAAAGCCGCCTGATTTCCTTGATGGCGCCGTTCAGCGCCTCGACGCCGCGATCAATGGTGAGGGCGGCATCATCGACGTTCGTCCTGACCTTGCGGCCAGCAAGATCCATGGCATAGCGGACGCCCAAGAGGTTCTGAGAAACGCCGTCATGCAGCTCGCGCGCCAGCCGTGAGCGCTCCTCTTCCTGAGTATCAATGACCCGTTGCGTCAGTTCCTTGAGTCGACCGTCGGCGATACGACGTTCATGGAACGTCACAAGCATGCAGGTGGTGAAAACGACCAGCACCGCCGGCACCGCGATCAGCGCCACGATCACGAACGTCTCTTTAATGTTGGAACGCATGCCGTCATTGGCGGCGGCACTTTGCGCAAAGACGTCGTCGAGATAGACGCCCGTCCCGACGACCCAATGCCACTTGTCGAGGCTAACGACGAAGGACAGTTTGTCGGCGATCTGCCCGGTCGAGGGCTTCTGCCATTTGTACTGGTGCAGTCCGCCCCCCGCTTTTGCCGTTGCGATCAGTTCGGCAATCACTTTGTCTCCGTCTGGATCCGTCAGGGCGAGCCAATTGCGCCCGTGCCGAAAGCTCTGGCGCGGATGGACGATGTTGTTGCCGTCATAGTCATAGACGAAGAAGTAGCCGTCCTTGCCATAGTCGAGTGAGGCGAGAATTTCCGCCACCTTATCCTTGGCGGCCTGATCGTCGGGGGCGGCATCGTGGTAGGTCGTCTGGATGGCCGACACGGCGAGATTGGTGAGGTTGAGAATTTCCGCTTTCCTTGGCTTCCAGCATGTACTGCTCGAACGTATCGATGCTGTTCTTGGCGAGATTGGCCGATTGCCAGGTGATGAAGGCGGTGATCGCCAGGATCGAGATCACGAGCGGGATGATCGCAAGTGCGATTATCTGGTGCCGTAGGGTCAATTGAGCATCCTTCCATGTACCGCCTCGTAGCCTTGGCATTAACGACGGATCGCCCCGATAAGCCCGGCTAGTAAGGGGCAACGACGGCACGGGTCAAGTCCGGACAAACATCTGCAGGCTACCAAGCGGTGCGACTCGCTACGCGCGCGTAGTGTCACCGTTCGCGCGCGCGCTTCGGCTATTCCGAAAGCAGGCAACGACACCATCCCGGTCGCGTTTTCCGGTCGAGATAACAAGGTGGCGTTTAAACCGCGATATTTCAATGCGATGGACGTTACTGGTCGGCGGCAATCCTGACCGGCCTCATGCCGCGCACTGCGCCGTCATCTTCCTGAAACATTTATTTCGGATAAGGACGACCTGTAGCAAACGCAACAATGCCACTTGGATGACAGATCGAATGACTTCGGCGGAAAATTCCCTTGACGAGCGGATCGAGGCAGCTCTGCCCGCCATGTCTCCGGCAGAACAGAAGATGGCGTCGTTCTTCCGCACGCAGAAGGAGACGGTCCTCCTGATGTCGGCCGCCGAGATCGCTGAAAGGGCGGGGACCAGCGACGCCACCGTCGTACGAACGGCCCGGTCACTTGGCTTCGAGGGTCTCTCCGGGCTGCGCGAAGCCATTCTCGCCGATCTCACCGGCGGAGGACCCGAGGGGCGGCTCAAACGCACGCTTGAAGATCTAAGCGAGTATCCGGATGGCGTTCTTGGTCACGTGCTGAAGGCCCATCGCGAGAGCCTTGAGGTGATGGCTTCATCGGATTTCTCGGATGCCTTCAGGCGCACCGTCCAACTGCTCTTTTCGGCCCGCCGGCGCTTCGTCTTCGGCATTGGTCCCTCCGGCAGCGTCGCCGACTATGCCGCCTTGCAGTTCAACCGGCTCGGGTTGCCGACCACCGCTTTGTCTGAGAGCGGAATTGGTCTGGCCGACCGTCTGCTGACGATCGGGGAGGGCGATGCAATCCTGATGATTGCCTATGCGCCCATCTATCGCGAAGTCTCGGTTCTTCTCGATCACGCTGAGGAGAACAATGTTCCGGTCGCCCTGGTCGGCGACAGCCTCGCGCCTTTTGTCCGAAAGCGCGTTGTCGAGGTTCTGCCCGTGCCACGCGGACGGGCGGACCATCTTGCCATGCATGGAGCTACCACTGTCCTCATCGAGGCGATGATCGTGGCGCTTGCCGCACAGGATCGATCCGCGGCGCTCGCCTCGCTGGAGAAATTCGGCGCCCTGCGCGGCGCGATCGACAAGCTGTGGCTGAAGAGAGGCGTAAAAAGGTAAAGTACGCTTGAAGAAGAAAACGTCTGCACTGTAATATAATTGAAATATTGTCATGGTATTGCTGCGGAGCATTCTTTGCTTCCAATAAAGCAAACTTTAAGGATAGACAAATGAGCAAGTATTTATTCGCTGGAGCGTTCGCATCCGCTTTGCTCGGTGCGATCGTCCCTTCAAACGCCGCGGACCATCTTATCGTCTACTCGGCGCTCGATACGGTTGATGCGGCCACCAAGGCGTTCACCGAAAAGACCGGCATTCAGGTCGATCTGGTTCGCCTTTCGACGGGCGAGTTGCTCGGCAAGGTCGCTGCAGAAGGCAACAACCCCAAATTCGACATCCTTTGGGTCGAGGGTTCGGCGGTCATGAGCAGACTGGCGGAGCAGGGCATTCTCAAGCCGGAGCCGGGCCTTGCCGACAAGGTCGATTATACTGACCTTGGCCGCCGCCTTGTGCCGCAGAGCCAGGCCTACTTCCCGGTCACCGTCTCGACTACGGCGATCGCCGTCAACACGAAGAAGATCGGCGATGCCGCACCGCCGAAGAGCTGGACCGATCTGGAAAAGTTCGCCGGCAAGGTTGCCGCCAAGGATCCGAACCTCTCCGGTCCGGCCTTCCAGTGGCTCGCTAGCTATTTTGCCGACAAGGGCGTCGATGCCGGCAAGGCGGAGCTCGAGAAGATCCTGACCAATAGAGCGCTCAGCGGTATTCCAAGCGGCGGCGCGGTGAACAAGTCGCTGGTCACCGGCGACGCGAGCCTGGCGATTCAGCAGGATACATCGATCTATGCGCTGATCGCCCAGAAGGAGCCGATCTCTGTCGTCTACCCGTCGGAAGGCGTCGTCGCAATTCCTTCCAGCGCAGGCATTGCCAGCGTCTCCACGCATGAGGATCAGGCGAAGGCCTACATCCAGTTCCTGCTGACGAAGGAAGGCGAGACAGCAATGCTGCAGACTGAAGGCGGCGACGGCTATTTCGCACCGGTCATCAACGGCGTGAAGGGCAATGGTGCCCGCGTCGACAACACAGCTACTTGGCAGATCCTCGACGACAAGATGGCCTCCGCAAACGAGACCGAATGGAAGCAGTGGTTCCGCGACCAGTTCGTTCCCTGATTACGCCCGAGGCGCGGTGTTTTCGCCGCGCCTCTTTCAACCAGAGACGCTGAGGCTTTTCGGTGCTGGAATGACGATCTCCTTGAATATCGGTCGACGAAACTGGGGAGGCAGTGCGCCGCTTCTGTGGCTTGTCGCCTTCGTGCTGATCGGCCTGCCGCTCCTGTTGGTGCTGGCACAGGCTGTGTTGCCGAAGCTTTTCGATCCGGTCGCTCCGAGTTTCCAGCCGGAGCTTACAGCGCTCGGCAGGCTTGTCGGTTCTCCACGCCTGTTTCGCGGCATTCTCAACACAATCCTGCTCGGACTGGCCGGCGCCGTCGTCTCGACGGCCCTAGGCACGGCCCTGGCACTCGTCCTGACACTCACCGATATCTGCTTGCGGCGGGCTTGGCTTGCGCTGCCCTGGATCGTGTTCGCGATGCCGAGCTACCTCAAGGGGCTCGCTTGGGTGCTGCTCATGTCCCGCGGCGGCTATCTCGTCTATCTCGGCGTTCTCACGCCGGAGGGAGCCTCTGCCTTTTTCGGCCCGCCGGGCCTCTTGATGGTGATGGCCTTGGCGCTGTTCCCGGTTCCCTATTTCATCGTTCGTTCGCGGCTGCAGGGGCTCGGCGGAGAATTCATCGATGCGGCGCGCATGGCCGCCGCGCGACCGCGCCAGACGATCCGGCGGATCATCGTGCCGATGCTATTGCCGGCCATCGGCCTCTCGCTGTTGACGACCTTTGCGGAGATCGTCGGCGATTTCGGGATAGCCAATACGATTGCGCGATCCATGAATTTCGGGCTGCTGACCTATAACATCTACGCGGCCACCGCGAGCTTTCCAGTCGATTTCGCTGCCGCCGGTGCGCAGGCACTGTTGCTTGTGGTGCTCGTTTCCGGTTCTGTTGCGGCAACGGCGCTCAGTGGTGCCCAGCGCGAAACCCGCTTCCTCTCCGGCCGCAACCGGCAGCTCGTCCGATACCAGCTGGGTGCCTGGCAGCCATTCGCGGTCCTTTGCCTTGCAATAGGTTCACTTGGCGCGGCAATACTGCCGTTGTTATCGATTGTTGTGCGGGCTTTCACAATCTCTCTGACAGATGGGCTGTCCCCGGGAAATTTCTCCCTTGATGCCATGCGGACAGTGTTCGACTCCGCAAGCGTCGCCGGTCAGGCGCTCGTCTGGAGCTTCGTCTATGCACTGCTGGCTGCCCTGGTTGCCGTGGCGTTCTCGACGCTGTTCGCCTATCGAATCTCACTCGCCTCCAGCGCGACCCGCCTGCTTTCCGCCGGCCTCGCGATGGTGACCGTCGCCATTCCCGGCATCATCCTCGCGTTCGGATACATTCTTCTCTACAACCGTCTCGCCGGCTTCCGCGATCTGGGGCTTTACGGATCGCGGCTGCTGCTGGTGATCGGCTATGCCGCCGCCGCGCTGCCCTATTGCCTGATCTTCCTCTGGGCGGCGCTTGACCGGTTGGGGAGCTCGCTTGGCGAAGCTTCGCGGCTTTCGGGCGCGGACCCCATGCAGCATCTGCGGCGCATCGTTCTGCCGCTCATTCGCAGAGCTGTCGTCGTCGCGTTCGGGGTGACGATGGTTCGTTCGCTCTTCGAGCTGCCGATGTCGCAATTCCTGATACCGAGCTCCGGCTCGGCTCTGCCCGCTCTGATCGTCAATGACTTCACGCAGGACCGGGATGCCGTTGCCTGCGCTCTGGCGCTGACAGCGCTTTGCGCCGTCGGCATCGTGGCTGGAATTGCCGCCCTCTTTCGAAATGAACGCGATCCCGCCAAGGAGGCCGGACGATGACCCACCCCGCACTGGAATGTTCTTCTCTCGTCAAATCGCTTGGCGGCAAGTTGGTGTTGAACGACTTGGCCGTATCGGTTGAGCCGGGCGAGGTGGTTGCTCTCGTCGGGGCCAGCGGTTCGGGCAAGTCGACACTGCTTCGATCGATCGCCGGTCTTGTCTCACCAGATAGCGGTGAAATCCATATCCAGGGCGACCTCATGTGGTCGCACCGCGGGGAGGTGCCCGCCGAGGACCGCAATGTCGGGCTGGTGTTTCAGGACTATGCCCTGTGGCCGCATATGTCGGTGCGCCAGAACCTGAGCTTTGGCCTCGAAGTGCGCGGGCTTAAGCATGAGGAGATCAAGCGGCGGGTCGACCACGCGCTGGAAATCACGCAGCTCGGATCTCTTGGGGCACGGCGGCCAAGCGAACTTTCCGGCGGACAGCAGCAGCGCGTGGCGATCGCCCGCTGCCTTGCGATGCGGCCGCGCCTGCTGTTGCTCGACGAACCTTTGAGCAACCTTGATGCGGCGCTGCGTGATGATCTCAGGTCGGAGATGATGCGGCTCATCCGCGCCGAAGGCATGACGGCTGTCTATGTGACGCATGATCAGGTCGAGGCCATGGCTGTGTCCGACCGGCTGGCGGTGATGGACCGGGGATCGATCGTGCAGTTTGCGTCGCCGCAAGCCATTTATGCCGCGCCGGCGAACGCTTTCGTCGCCCGCTTCCTCGGCGGCTTTTCGCTGATCAGCGGCACGGCCTACGACAACCGTTTCGCCGTCGGCGGCAATGGGGGCGTGCTCAGCCACAGCTCCAGTGGAATGAACGGCTCGGCCATGCTCGTCGTCCGCCCGGAGGACGGCCGGCCAGTAGACGAGCATCCCGACAACCATCTGACCGGCGAGGTTGTCGACAGCGCATTCCACGGCCGCTGCTGGCGTCTGCAAATCAAAGTCGGTTCCGACGTTGTTCGACTGGATTGGCCGCGCAGGGAGGTTCCCGGCTCGCCTCTCGCCTTCTCCCTTCCGCCGGAGCGATGCACCGTACTTCCGGCCTGACCCGCTTTATTGAAGACTGATATGGACAAATGAAATGACAACAATAACAAGCATAGGCTCGACCGTGACGGCGGCCTTCCTCGGTTCCTTCGTGGAGGTCGTCGAGGCCTTCACCATCATCCTTGCCGTCGGCGTGACGCAGAGCTGGCGTCCGGCCTTCATCGGCACAGGCCTTGCGCTTGCGGTCCTCGCCATTCTGGTCCTGGCACTCGGGCCTTTGCTCGGCCTGATCCCGATCGACCTGATGCAATTCATCATCGGCACGCTGCTGATCCTGTTCGGCCTGCGCTGGCTGAGAAAGGCGATCCTTCGAGCCTCCGGCTTCATCGCACTGCATGACGAGGAAAAGGCGTTTGCCGCCGAGACCGACAGCCTCCGCCGGCAAGCAGCCGAGGCGAGGGCGAATTTCCTTGCGGGAACGGCGGCATTCAAGGCTGTCCTTCTCGAGGGCATCGAGGTCGTCTTCATTGTGATCGCCACCGGAGCGGGTCAGGGCATGCTCGGCTATGCCAGCATGGGTGCTGCGGCCGCTTGTATCCTCGTGCTTGTCATCGGCCTATTCGTCCACAAACCGCTCTCCACTGTCCCGGAAAACAGCCTGAAATTTGTCGTCGGCCTGCTTCTCAGTACATTCGGCATCTTCTGGGTGGGTGAGGGCCTCGGCGCCGAATGGCCGGGCGCCGATCTTTCCCTGCTGCCGATCCTTGCCGTGCTAGCGATCTTTTCCTCCGTCGCCGTCAGGATGCTGCGCAATTATCACAATGCCCCCATGGAGCCCTCTGCCCAATGAACATTCTCAAAATCGTTTTCAAGGAACTCCTCGGAATGTTCATAGATGACGGCGCGCTGGCGCTGTTGTCTCTGATCCTGATCGCCGCCATCGGGCTTTTGGTGAAGCTCGGCTTTGTCACAGCCCTGATCGGCGCCCTGATCCTTGCCGTCGGGTGCCTGCTGATCTTGGCCGAGAGCGTTTTCAGAGCGGCGAAAGCCAAAGTCCGAAGCGCGCGTCAGGAGGCGCAGGCCGTGTAGAGCGGATCGGTGGGGCGGTGATCGTCTTGAGGTCGTCGGTGAACTCGGTCTCAGAGAAGGCCTTTCGGTAGCGCTCTGATCAGGCCGCTCCGCTACGTCCGGACTTTGCACGCCAGTTCAAACAACCGGAAACGAAAAAGCCTGCCGCGGGAGGAGGTGCGGCAGGCTTTTCCAAAAGAACCGATCAGCAACCTGGGAGGAGGAGTGGCGCTGATCCCGAGAGCGACCTGGGAGGAGGACGGTCGCACACTCGCATCGAAGTTCTGCGGGAGGAGGTGCAGCACTTCGATGAGTTGAATATACAAGGATTGCGCTCAAATCATAGGCAGGAATTCGCAATCCAGCCATGCGCTATGCGCGTGGCGAATAGGTCACTATACCTTCAACTGCCAGCATCGGGCGCTTTATCGGGCGCGCCCTGCCGTAGCGAAAACGCAATATGGGCGGCTCGTTTCTTGCCAAGGGCCATTTGGACTTAGAGCGAGGCTGGTTTAGATTGATCCGTGTCAATCGAGGCAGGAAGCATGGGAGCTACCATGTCCCGGACGCTGATCACCATTGGTCTTATAATCGTTGCGCTCGGTATTCTCTGGCCGTGGCTTGGGCGTCTCGGTCTTGGGAGACTACCGGGCGACATTCTGGTCCAGCGCGGGAGCTTCACGATCTATATCCCTATCGCCACCGGCCTGCTTGTCAGCATCGTGCTTTCCGCGCTCCTCTGGCTGATCAATCGCTAGAAGACCGCTTCCGCGAGCAACGCAGGCAGAATTTGACAATCTTAAGTTTGCCGTTCTTTCGATCTACCTAATAGACGGGCTGATGGAGGAGGGGGCTGCATGCCAAGGCGCGGCAAGTTCTTCTATTTCATTGTCAAGTCGATGGACGTTTTTCAGAGGATATATATGAGGCTCTACACGATATTGAGCCCATCTTCAGAAGCGTACACGGTTTTTGACGCCAGGATGCTCTGCAATTCTCGAGACTTCGTTCAACGACGAATCAGGTTCTTCGGTATATTTGAACATAACCTCACGCACTTCACCCTTTCCAGGCTGAAGCAAGGTGATGGTTATGCAGACATCGGAGCGAATGTCGGCTATTACTCGCTGCTCGCGTCAAAGAAAGTCGGCGCTGATGGTGTCGTCGTCTCGGTGGAGGCTGATCCAACCACCTTCACGAGACTTCAGACGAACCTTTCACTAAACGACACGGGAAATGTAAGAGCGCTCAATGTTGCCGCAACAGAAGAGCCATGCACGATTTCCATCAGAAAGGGCACCAAGCACAATGCCGGCGCCAATGCTGTAGCCGTAGATGCATCCGGTACGATACCAGGATTGCCGCTGAAAAGGATTCTCGGCGACGACATTGGGAAGATCAACTTCATCAAGATAGACATAGAGGGTTCGGAAGGACCCGTCCTCAAGTCTATCCTTGATGACGTTGATCGATTTCCTGCCGACCTAATCGTCGCCTCGGAAGTAAGCGATGACTCTTCGGAGTTTGTCGAAAAGTTCATCAAGGCGGGATTCAAAGCCTATGCCATCAGCAATATCTACACGGTCGATTATTACCTGATCAGGTCGTATCTCCGCCGGATCGGTGATCCATCCACTTTCGATATCGTCGAAACCAACAGATTTTTACCCGGTCAAAACGATTACGTTTTCGAGCGCATGCATGCTTAGGCGCTCCCGCCCTGCTTCTTATAGTAGCTCAGCCACCTGGATATCCGACGCGCCAGTGGGCGTGTCAATTCGGCAAGTGACAGATACCGCACCGGGCTATTGCGGCTTCATAATCTCGAGTTCAACTCCCAGATTAGATAGAGGATGGTCGATGAGGGAGCGATTTTGCAGGAATCTGAAAGTCACCGGCTTTTCCGCAGCCATATCTTTCTTGTCCTTCGTGCCAGCCCTGGCAGAGTGCAGGTCAGCGCTCAACAGCCCCGAGTGGCCGCAAATCGCCAGGGCGATCGGCTCCGCGCAACTGTGTGAACAACTTCCGCTGGGTCCAAACCACACCGCGAGATTTCAAGTGCTGTCGGTCGATATCTGTTCGTTGCCAAGCGGCGCATCGTCTGTCGTCGCAAAGGCTTTGCTGACTTGTGAGTCAAGTTCAGATTCACTCTTTCAGACGCCTCCGCTCGAGGGCGAAGTTGTAGCCACGGTGACGCTTGATATTGGCGCGTGCAGGATAACCGATGCAAATATTCAGATCAGCGGCGAACTCGGCGCGCTTCTGTCCGGGCTGGAGGAGACCCAGCAGTTCGCCCGGGACTGGGCGCAGTCGCAGTTAACTAGACTTTGCCGTCTGCGCTGATCGATACAAGCTCCGCCGAGATGCGTTAGCGTCGGTGCTTTGAAAGAAAAGGGGAGGTCGCTGGGGGGAATGCGACCTCCCAATGGATCGAAGCGATCCATTGCCAAGGGAGGGAGAAAAACACCAGAGCTCAGAAGCCTGGTCACCCGCCTCATGCGAGAGACGGACATGAGGCAGTGGTGATAAGGTACATCCGGTTTGCAAATAAAGGTATTATACTCCGGTATATGAGCGCTACGCCTTGGCGTGGTCGCTGGACGCTTGCGATCTCGTCGCGAGAACATCCCCCAACAGCATACCTGCCCGCTACCATGGCTTTTCGATCAGAAGGGCGTTCCGAGCGTTCACCCAATTGGATTATTGCGGTCGTTTTATGCTTAGGTTCTAATATGCTCTCTGATATGAGCACCGGGGGAAGCGGTGATGAGCATCGAAGACTTGGAAGCCTTATCTCGGAAAGAGTGGGGTCGTGTGCTCGGCTGTCGGCCGCGTGAACCTCGTCGCGCGGAAAAGCCTTCGCAATTGGAAACCAGTTCCGGAAGGCCTGCAGACGGTCATTCACCAGTGACGGAACAGCCTTCATCAACGCAGCGGATACAGAGTGGACCAAGCCGGGTTGATCCGGACTAGGCCGTGCCCGCGGTTAAACAAACGCCCGGTGGAATTTTGGGGTCTTCACATCTGGACAGCCGGTGCCTCACTCAATCGGGAACCTTGCGGACCGATCGTCATCGTATTGCCCCGCCATTCAAATGTCTTGCCCAACCAGCTTCGCATCCAAATGATAGGCATCATAACGTCTCTGGCTATCATGGCGACAAGCGACATGGGCGATAGATGCCAGTTCTTGCTCTTTGCCAGTGCTAGCTCTGGCAAGTAGACGGCCGCAAGAACCGCGACGGTACTCGCAGCCAGGCCGGCTCCCGACAGGGGGAGGCAGAACACCAGAAGCAGTGGTGGCAATAGTCCAAGAAAGATTTCAGCCGCGAAATAGATGGGAAACGTAACACGTCTCAGCCTTGCCCATCGGCATTGCCTTGACCATATATCCCGGACAGTCCGCTGGCCGAGCGGCTGATCGAAGGGCGATGCTACCAGATGAACCTTCAATCCGAGACCGTTGACCAGCTTTGTCGCTGCAGCGTCCTCGGCAATCTCCGCCGCCAGGGCTTGAATGCCTCCCCGGCGGTCAAGCGTCTCCTTGCGCCAAAGCATGCTTTTGCCTTGCGCAAAGCCAAAGCCCAGCGCTTCACCCGCATATTGCCAGCGTGCCTGATGCGTGTTGAGAAAGGCGCATTCGACCTTTGCCCAGAACCCTTGGGGCCGAGCGCCCAGGGGCGTCGAACAGACAAGACCGCTGTCGCTTCGCCATGCAGCCATCAAGTGGTGGAGATAGTCCGGAGGCATCAGAACGTTGGAATCGGCGAGGACGATCCAATCATGGGCGGCTGCATTCCAACCCTTGAGGCAGTTGTTGAGCTTCGGGTTGGCACTGAAACGGTCGTCTCCCACCAGCGTCCGGGATTTCACGGTCGGATGCTCTAAGCGCGCGCTTTCGATCGCTGCTACCACTGGGTCGTTTCGGTCAGCGACACAAAAGATGAGCTCGTAGTCCTGCCAGTCCAGGCGATGGGCGCAAGCGATCGTTTCCTGCGAGAACTGTTCGAGGCCGCAAACCGGAATGACGATAGAGACCGGAGATCGCGACGAGAGATCAGGTGTAACAAGACCACGTCGTGAAATCCGCCATCCGGCAATCATCAAACTTATGATGTGAATCGCCAGAAGGAGACCGACGACGGCAAGCATGTAGAGCATCGGCAATTCCAAGAGTGGAAGCGGCTGCAAAAATCACATGAATCGCGGCGCGACAGGTCAGAGATCACCATTCTCACATGACACTATGATGACGTGCGGCGTTCGGGCAGGCATTGGCTATCGCCTGTCACAAAGGTCATGCTTAATGGCGGTAGCGCCAGCGTGGGAGGGATCATCATGACGCCGCGCCAGTTCCGCAGGAACGCAGTCACGTTCTGGTTGGAAGCCCCTTTCGTGATGTCGCTCCGGCTCCAGCAGATGCAGATTGCGACGCTGACGGGTAAAGCCCAGGATGCGGCGGAACTTCAGCGGATGGTCGTGGAAAAACTCGCAGCCACTGCAGAGAGCGCGGTGGCGGTCAATATGGCGCTGTCGAAGGCTGCTTTCGACGCGACGATCAACTTGATGATGGGCAGACGTCCCTCAGTGACGAAGACTCACGACGCGGTCGTCGCGGCTGCTGTCAAACCCTTTGGTAAGCGTGTCCGCGCCAACAGCCGTCGCCTGGCTAACAAGAAATAAGACGGTCCCGTTCGCGAAGTCCCAACCAGGGGCGGCCGGACGATCCCTCTTGGCCATCCTCTCCGTTCAGCCACTTAGGCAACGGCGTCGTTAGGATTCAGTCTTTTTTGGTAATTCTCCGGTAAGCATCTCCTGTTCATGACGCGGCTTCTGCCGCCGGCAATTGTTTTGTGTACGGGGGCATATGCGTCTAGCGGCCGTTCCAGCAATATTTCTCGCCTCGCTGACCCTATCGGGCTGCGCATCCAATACCGGTCCGGAAAGCCTGGTAGCCGGATTGCCGTCGCAGGAAACGACGAGTTCCGTCGTCCGACCGGCCGCCCCGGTGCCTGTAGCAGACGTAGGCCAAACCTTCGCGCCGGCCGCTCCGCAGCAGGAGGTCCTTGCCTGGGCGGGGCCGGTTCCGCAACCGCAGGCCTTCGTGACGGCACCAGGAACGGCAGCCATGCCCGTTCCGGCGGAAAGGCCGACTGCGGCTTTCGCCCCAGTCGCCCCCGTCGACCCCGCGCCCCCCGCGATCGATCCGTCTCCGAGGACGCAGATTTACAGCCGCCGTTTCCGCGACGCCAAGCCCATCAATTTTGGTTCCGCCTCGCCACGGAAGCTCGCCGTGCACGGTGTCGACGTTTCGCGCTGGCAAGGCGGGATCGACTGGGTGAAGTTGCGGACACAGGGCGCGAACTTCGCCTATATCAAGGCGACCGATGGCGGCGACCATCTTGATCCGATGTTCCGGAAGAACTGGCGCAACGCCAAGGAGGCCGGGCTGAAACGCGGCGCCTATCACTTCTTCTACTGGTGCCGGACCGCCGGGGAGCAGGCAGACTGGTTCATCCGCAACGTCCCGCGGGACGCGGACGCTCTTCCGCCAGTCATTGACGTCGAGTGGAATGGCGAATCGAGCTGCAGGAAACAGCCTTCGCGGGCGCGGGTGCTGGAGAAGATGCAGGTCTTCATGGACAAGCTCGAGCGGCATTACGGCCAACGCCCGATCATCTATACCGCTCCGGACTTCTACCGAGACAATCTGAAGGGGGCGTTCCCCAACTATCACTTCTGGCTGCGCTCGGTAGCCGCTCACCCCGCCAAGGTCTATCCGGGACGAAAGTGGCTCTTCTGGCAGTATTCGGGCTCCGGCCTCTCGCATGGCGTCGAAGGCAGGATCGACCTCAACGTATTCCATGGCAGCGAGGCGGAGTGGCACGATTGGGCTGAAGCATCGGCCGGCTGAGCGAATCGGATAAGAAAGCGGCGGTTCTTCGCAATGCCTCTACGGTCCTTGCCCGGCCAGGTTCCCGAGCGCCATAAAAATCATAGTCGTCGCGTCGTTTGATCTGGCCGCGACAGAGGCTGTTCGGGGTAGTACTTCACGGCATCGGCTGCATTGGGCCGACGCATTCATCCTTTTCAGTTGTAACGCAACTCGCCAATTCGCGTTTTTGGCAAGGTCCGGACAAGTATCGGCCTACAACTTGGCCTTGCGTAAGGTCAGCCAGAAAAGGATATCATTTTTATGAAAGTAGGATCTGACAATTCCGTTTACAGCCTGTTCGTCCCGAAGGCGCGCAAGAGTCCGTCCGTGAAAGATGAGGGCATGGAGGTGTCGCCTCAACAGCCACCAAAGGCGCCGCCACTGCGAACCGATGATGAACTTGTCGCTGAATTCCAGGCGCGCATGGCCCGTCAGGCGATGGAATGGGCAGATACAAACAAAGACGGCACGCTCACCAAGAGCGAATATCTGGATGGCCAAACGCGCCTCGCCGCACTCAACGACAGGCCCTACGATGCAAGCTATAATGAGGACCGGTGGGCAAAACTCGACACGACCGGTAAGGGCTCCGTCAATGAGGACGAACTTCGCGAAGGTTTGGCCAACATCTTCCCGGTAAAGGTTGGGCATCTGGATCCAAACTATCGACTACCCAAGTCCTGAGGCCGCTTAGTGGCCCCTGAATGATGGATTTGACCGTCGCGAAGGAAATGACACGCGGCGGTCATCGGCACGAGATCTGCTAAAAAGCCTCGGGATCCCCTTCGACGCCTTGTGCCTCAATCGCCTCGGTGTTGCGCAACTGCAATGCTTCGCCACCTGCTGGTTCTCCAGCGAATTGTAGAGCTGTAGCCGCTCTGGCGAATGCCGTTCGTCTCTGATATATGACTATTTAAGTCAAGTTTCAGAAATGGATGGAGAAGTGATGTTGGCGGCAAGCAGGTTTGCAACTTTCGTGGCGGGCGGATTGATGGCGGCTGGAAGCATCTCGCCCGCCTATGCACAGGATGCTGCCGCGGCCCCTCTGGCTCCCGCAAACGCCCTCGAAGTCGAGCTCAACGCCCTGACGCCCTCGCAAAAGGGCTGCATGATGACCTTCGTGGCGCTGAACAAGCTGGGCTCACCGGTCAACAAGATTTCCTTCGAGCTCGCCTTCTTCAACGACAAGAACACCGTCGAAAAGATCACCGTTCTCGATTTCCGCGATCTGCCGCAGGGCAAGAAGCGCGTGCGCCAGTTCGACATGCCGAACGTCAAGTGCGAGGCGGTCACCCGCATCCTGATCAACGATACGCCGGTCTGCGATGGTCCGGCGCCGGGCGAATGCATGAAGGGTCTCGTCACCCGTTCGCAGATTTCCGTTCCCTTCGAAGGGTGAAGAATGGCGCCGGGGGCCGGGGAAAGGCAAATGGTAGTTTCAGCGAAATCCAGGTCGCGGCACGCGTTCTTCGCCGAGCAGGACGCGGGCGGTTCGAACGACAACCCGCCGGGGCTCCTTCCCGGGCACGAGATGCCGGAACTGCGCAATGCGCCGCGCCAGCCTGCTGGCGAAGCCATCATCCATTATACCCGTTTCGCTCAGATCGAATGCTTCCCGGAACATCCGCAAGGCCCGAAGGCTGGTGCTGCGGATGCGCCGCACATGGTGCAGTGCGCAATTGAAAAGCAGGACGCTGCGCCGAAGCTCCGCAAGCGCAATGTCGCCGTAGCGTGTCTGACGTCGTTTGCCTTTCATGCGATACTTTTCACCGTGCTTACCGTCGGCTTCGTGGTGACGCCGCATGAGCCGGAGGAGGAGGCGGGCGAGACTGTCAGCGTCGTCATTCTCGGCGATTCCGAGGCCGACCAGGCGTCTGCCGGCGACCCCGACCTGCAGGCAGAGCCGCAGCCCGAAGAAGTGGTGGCCGAGACCGTTCGGCCGGAAACGATTCAGCCCACCGAAGTGCAGCCGGAAAGGGCGGAACCTGTCGAAGCCGAGCCGGTTCGGCCGGTGCAGGAAGTGACGCGGGCCTCTGCGGAGACCGTCACGGCTACAGAACCGGAAGTCCTGACCTCGAATGTTCCGATGGAGACCTCCGTTATCCAGCCGATGGCGACCGAGATACCGGAAGAGGTAAAGCCCCTTGATCCGGTGGAAACTGCGGAAGCCCTGCCGGAGCCGGTGCAGCCGGAAGAGATGCCGATGTCCGCAACGCCGAAGGCCGTGCGGCCGGTCGAAAAGCCAAAGGCGGAAATGAAAGAGCCGCCGAAGAAGGTCGAAAAGAAGGTTGCCGGCTCGCAGGGTGAGAACAAACAGGATTCGAAGCGTGGCGCGAACGACGGCGAAGAACTTGCGAAGTCGAACCAGAACTCCCGTTCAGCCGGCGGTTCGGATGGAGCAGGCAGTGCGGCTGTAGCCAATTATCCGGGCAAAGTTCGATCCCGCATCAATCGCGGCGTAAAGGTGCCAAACGAATACAAACGCATGGGCCGTTCGATGTCGGTACGCGTCAAGTTAACGATTGGTGCCAATGGTTCACTTGCTGGTTTGTCCATAACGCAAAGTTCTGGATTTCTACAGTTGGATCAGGATGTTGCAGCTGACATTCGCCGTCTCTCCCCATTTTCGCCACTGCCAGCCGACTGGGGCAAGCCGACTTGGACGTTTGACGTGGGGGTCCAGGTCACCGGCCGCTAAAAGTCGCGGGAGCGGTCAGGCACGTATAAAAGCTCTTAAGCTCGTGTATAGGTCATCCCCTCCTTTTTAATAGTTGGAGCCTTTCTCCCGACAATAGCAACGGGCAGGGAGGGTGGTGTAACAGTAATAGTCCGGCTTACGTCCATTTGCAGGAGGTGCAGGCAGCGGCCTCGTCTGCGGCCGCTGGATGCGGTGCAGTAAGCTGAGCGATTTGGGACCCGAAGGGCGGCCGGCCCGGCTTACCCTGGAACAGGTGCCATTCAGTAGCGCGCCTCCTGGGAAATAGTGAAATGAACGCAAAAACTCCCAATGCAATCGACGTCCATGTAGGTTCGAGAGTGAGAATGCGCCGGTTGTTGCTCGGTCTCAGTCAAGTGCAGCTGGCCGAACAGATCGGCGTTACCTTTCAGCAGGTGCAGAAGTACGAAAAGGGTATGAACCGCATCGGCGCAAGCCGGCTGCTGAAGATTGCTGAAGTTCTCTCCGCGCCGCCAAGCTTCTTCTTTCAGCAGGACGAAGCATCGCCACAGCGGCTTGATGGAGACGGAATTTCGGACAGCGCCGATCCAGTAGGCGAGTTCCTGCGCTCGAAGGAGGGGCTTGCCCTCAATCAGGCATATCTAAAAATTACAGATGCAAAGGTGCGGGAGAAGATCCTTTCGCTGGTCAAGGCAATGGCGGCCGCCGAAACCGAAGCCCTCGCAATGTGACCATCGTTGCCGCATCGCACAGGATCTGCGCGGATCAAGCGGCACTCCAGCCGATGCTCGAGTTCAAAAACATGTGCAGCTTCCGACGGCGGCATTTGTTATCCGCGCAAGCACTGTCCGAAGCAGGCTGACATTCCACAGTCAATATCGCCTCTCAAATTTCAACAGAACCGCAGGGTCGGCACTGAGCCATGCCCGGAGTGTAACGGGACGGGGAAAGATGCCGCGCCCTGACCATGGGTCTATGATTGGCACAACCTCTGTATAATTTCGCGCGGTGCGACGGAATGGTACCTTCTCATAGCTTCATCGGCGAACTCCCCCGATGAGGCGTTCAGTACAGCCTCGGTGCTTCCCCCACCCCCCTCGCGCACCGTGGCCAGCGGATATCGTATCCGCATTGACCGCCTCCTTCAGCCGGGGCGGTCTTTTTTTGGGCGCTCGTGTCGTTTCACGCGCGATTCCGGCCGCAGTGCCGGCGCGGAATTCAACACCTCTCCAAAATTTGCTTTGAATGCTGCGGGCGCCGCTGCTTAACTGGCTTCAGGGGAGGACCTTCCATGAAGAGCGTGATCCTAGCCGCGGCGTTTTTGCTCCCGTCATCAGTCCTTGCCGTCGAGGCCGTGAACGTCGATGCCCGGGCTCATACCTGCAACCAGCTTGCGCAGATCATCCGTCAACAGAAGGCCGTTTTTGTTCGCGTCGGCTTCGGCGGCCGCAGCTTCCGCTATCCGCCAGCCCGTTGCCGGTTGGGTGATAAGCGCGACACGACCAGTTTGCGTGATGCCAACGGAAAGATGTGCATCCTCGATTACGCCTGCGTGTACGACCCGGCATCATCCTATAATTGGTCCTTTGGTTCGCGCTGAGAGGTGAGTGCGGTGTCCTTCGGCGGATCGCCGACGATCTCGCTTCGAGCGCCGGATGCCCGCCTCGTGGAGGAAGGCAAGATCCCGAGCTGAACCGGACTTTCCTCCGTCAGGCGGCCGCTTTGCGCTAACTCGAATCGGCACGCCTTTGCGTGGAACTCGCAACCTGATCGGGCTCATGTGGCCGCTCACCCGCTGGGGCAGCCGCAGCGGGCTGCGGCTGCGAGCCGCCAGCAAGCTTATGCGCACGTTCCCGGAGCGATTGAAAGACCACATAGAGGGCCGGGATGATGAAGATCCCGACGAGGGCGGCCACCAGCATGCCGCCTGCAACACCCGTGCCGACCGACCGGCGGCTGAGCATGCCAGCCCCCTGCGCGATAACCAGCGGGATCAATCCGGCGATGAAGGCGAAGCTGGTCATCATCACTGCCCGGAAGCGGGTCCGGGCGCCCTGAATGGCCGCATCGACGATGCCTGCACCTTTCTCCCGCTGGAACTTGGCAAATTCGACGATCAGGATCGCATTCTTGGAGGCCAGCGCAATCAAGACCACAAGCCCGATCTGGGCGTAGATGTCGAATGACAGACCCGCAATCAACACTGAAAGAAGAGCGCCTGCGACACCGACCGCCACCGAAAGCAGAACCGGGATCGGAATCGTCCAGCTTTCATAAAGAGCGACCAGGAAGAGGTAGGCGAAGAGGATGGCGAGCGCCAGGATCACGGTGGTCTGGCCAGCCGCCTCGAGCTCCTGAAGCGCTGTTCCGGTCCACTCGAAGCTGTAGCCTGCCGGAAGCGTCGCTGCCGAAAGCGCTTCCATCGCAGCAAGCGCCTGGCCCGACGAGACGCCGGGGGCCGGCTGGCCATTCAGCGTGATGGAGCGGTAGTTGTTGTAACGCACGATCGATTGCGGGCCTACGATGTAGTCCACGCGCGCCACGGATGCGACGGGGACCATCTCGCCGGAGGCATTGCGGACATGCAGGCGTGGAATGTCGTTGACGGAATCGCGATCTGTCTCGGCAGCCTGTAGATTGACCTTCCAACTGCGGCCGAAGAGGTTGAAGTCATTAACGTAATACGATCCGAGCGTTCCCTGCAGCGTGGCGAACAGATCGCTGACTGACACCCCAAGAGCCTGCAGGCGATCGCGATCGAGATAGAGATAGAGTTGCGGAGAGGTTGCCGAGTAGGTGCTGAAAGTCGGCCCGAGCATCGGGTTCTGGTTCGCCGCCACGATCAGCCCGCCGGCCGTCGCGGCCAGTTCCGTGGGTGGGCGTCCCTGCAGGTCGAGCAGTTGATATTCGAAGCCGGAGCCGCTACCCAGACCGAGGATCGGGGGCAGGTTGAAGGCGAAGACCTGAGCGCCCCTGATTGTCGTGCCCTTGGCCATGGTGGCCGCTATCGCGGAATCGACCGAGGCGGCTGCGCTCTCGCGCTCGGCGAAGGGCTTCATGGTCACTACGGCAAAGCCGCTGTTCGATTTCGCCAGGCCATCGAGAAAGCTGTAGCCCGTGACGCTGATGACGTTCGCGACTCCTTCGATGCCGCCCAGCAATGTTTCGACCTGGCGCACAATCGTGTCGGTCCTGTTGTAGGACGCGCCATCCGGCAGACGGATTTCCACAAAGAAGGCGCCTTGGTCCTCGCTCGGCAGGAAGCCGGTCGGCACGACACGGAACAGCCAACCGCTGGCGCCAATCGCGATCGCCAGCAGCACGAGGCCGACAATGGCTCTGCGAGCGATATGCTCGGCGACATACGCATAGCCGTCGCGGCTGCGGTCAATGCCGCGCGAGATCCACCCAAGAAGGCCCCGTTTCGGTCCGTGGTGCGGTTTGAGGAGGATTGAGCACAAGGCCGGACTGAGCGTCAGGGCATTGATCGCAGAAATCACCATTGACACCGAGACGGCGACCGCAAACTGCTGGAAGAGCTGACCGCTGAGACCCGGAATGAAGGCGACGGGCACGAAGACCGAAAGCAGGACGAGGGTGATCGCAACGATCGCGCCGGTGATTTCGCCCATGGCAAGGCGGGCTGCCTCCGGCGCACGCATGCCAGGATTCTCCTCCATCACCCGCTCGACATTTTCGACGACGACGATTGCGTCGTCGACAACGATTCCGATAGCGAGTACCAGCGCCAGCAGCGACACGGTATTCAGCGAAAAGCCCATCGCCAGTATGACCGCAAAGGTGCCGATAAGGGCTACCGGAACGGCGACCAGCGGTATCAGCGTCGCACGGACGCTGCCCAGAAAGAGAAATACGACGACGATGACGAGCACGAACGCCTCGATCAGCGTATGGGCGACGTTCTCCACACTCGCCTCGACGAATTCGGAGGTGTCATAGGAAATCTTGTAGGTGAGACCCTCCGGAAAGGCGCGGGAGAGGCGCTCCATCGCCGCCCTGACACCCTCTGCTGCGGAAAGCGCATTTGCGCCGGGAGCCTGATACGTCCCGATCATGGCGACCGGCCTGCCGTTGAAGCGCGCGCTGGAATCCGAACTCGCTGCTCCGAGCTCAACCTTGGCAACATCGCGAATGCGAACATAGGAGCCGTCGGGCTGTGCTCGCAAGACGACGTTTCCGAACTCTGCGGGATCGGTCAGCCGCCCCTGGGTCTGCAGGTTGAGCTGGAACAGCGGGTCGTTCGTCATCGGCTGGGCGCCGATACGGCCGATGGCGGCCTGGACGTTCTGCGCCCGTAAGGCGTTGATCACATCCGTTGGCGTCATCTCGAGGCTAGTGAGGCGATCGACGTCGAGGACCACGCGCATCGAATAGTCCTGGGCCCCGAACATCGATGCATCGCCGACACCTGGCACCCGCTTGAGCGTATCCATTATGTTGATGGTCGCGTAGTTCGAAAGAAACAGCGAATCGAAGCTGTCGTTCTCGCCATAGATGGCGATCACCTGCATCAGGGCGGAGGATTTCTTGCGGACGCTGACGCCGGTCTGCTTGACCTCGGATGGCAGGCCGGCTTCGGCGAGCGACACGCGGTTCTGGACGTTGACAGTGGCGATATCCGGATCCGTCCCGACGGCAAAGCTGACCGTCAGGTTGTAGGATCCGTCAGCGCCGCTCGTGGATTTCATGTAAAGCATGTCGTCAACGCCGACGACCTTGCTTTCGATCGGCTGAGCGACGGTCGCTTCGACCACTTCGGCGCCGGCGCCGGGATAGTTAGCCGTGACACTGACCTGCGGCGGGACGATATCGGGAAACTGGGCGATCGGCAGTCTTGTCAGCGCAATCAGGCCGGCGAGCGTCAGCACGATGGAAATGACGGCGGCAAATCGCGGGCGATCGATGAAGATTGCGGAGATCATGGCTTAGCCGTCTGCGGCAGGTGCAGCATCGACGACCATGCCGGGTCGTACCTTGCCGACGCCATCTGTTATAACGCGCTCGTCTTCCTTCAGACCTTTTGCGATCACCGACTGGCCGCCCGTAGAGCGAGCGACTTCGATGCGACGAAGTTCAACCTTGGAATCCGCCCCGACGACCATCACGAAGGCGCCTTGCTGATCGCGTTGTACAGCCTCCTGCGGTATGGCCAGCACATCCTGCCTGTCCAGCTGTTCGAACGTGACCCTGACGAGCGTGCCATCGAGCAGGAGTTTATCCGGATTGGCGAATTCGGCGCGCACCAGGATCGTATCGGTACCCTGCGCCACGTCGCTGGAGACGAAATTGATCTCCCCTTTCGACGGATATATCGTTCCGTTCGGCAGAGTTATCCCGACATTGCCGCCCGGAGGGGCCTCTCCCCTCAGCACGCGCTCGCGATAGGTAAGAAAAAGCGAGGTCGCGACTGGGAAATTGACATAGATAGGATCCAGCCGCGTCAGAGTGGCGAGCGAACCGGAATCGGGACCGACGAGAGCCCCGACATCTACAGCGCTCAAGCCGATGATCCCGTCGAAGGGCGCAACGATCTTCGTGTAGGAAAGATTGAGCTCGGCGCTCGCCTTGCTGCCCCTAAGACGGACGAGCTCAGCCTCTGCCTTCTTTACCTGGGCATTTGCAATGTCGAGCTGCGCCTGCGGGATCGTCCTGTTGGCGAAGAGCTGTTGGGAACGACGCTGCTCGATAGCAGCCAGATCCCGCGCTGCTTCGGCAGCCTCGATAGAGCCCTGGATTTCCTGAACAGCGGCCCGATACGTGCCGTCTTCGACCTCATAAAGTACCGTCCCGGCGGAAACAGTTTGCCCCTCTGTGAATTTGACAGCCTCCAGGAAACCGGAGACGCGGGCGCGAATATCGACCTTCTGTATGGCAACGACACGGCCCGTAAAGTCCGTGGTCTCCCGCAGATCCATCATTTTAGCGGGAGCGACGGTCACTGCAGGTGCCTGTTGGGAATAGGCAACGTCAGCCACGAAGATGATGGCAACAAATAGCGCGGATGAAAAGGCGGAAACCAATACACTCGAGACTCGCATGAAACGTTCTCCTGAGCAGACGCTGATGCTGTGTCGAATTTCCCGCCTAGACTATACACCAAAGCGAGCAGTCACAAAGAGACGAATCAGAAGCATAAAGTCCACCGCGGCGGACTTGTGCTTGCCGCGCCTAAAGTATCGCCAAGTCAGTTCGCTCGCTTGCGCTAGCTCATGCAATGATTGTTATAACGGCTACGCCGTTGAGCCCCAGCGGACCGTGCAGGTGAGCATCATGTTGTGCGGGCCTTCGAGTCCGGCTTCGTGACGCTCGATAAGCTCCACCACCGCATCCATGAAAGCGGTATGGTCGAGGCTCAGCGTCGTAAGATCGTTGCAGTCCCATGCGGCCATGGCGATGCCGTCCTGGCCCACGATGGCAATATCGTCGGGCGTGTTCTTGCCGAGGACGCGGCGGGCCGCGTCGCGGGCACCGATCGCCATCACGTCGTTGCCGCAGATGATCGCATCGACCTTGGAGCGATGCAGCAGGAGGACGGCTTCCTTGAACCCTGAATCGTATCCGTAGTCGCCAAAGGCCTCAGCTTCCAGGGAGAGGCCGCGTCTGGCGAGGGCATCGGCGAACCACTTGCGGCGCAGCTTGTCGATCCAGCTGGACTTGGTGCCGGAGAGATAGGCGAAGCGTTTCTTGCCGTCGCGGACGATCTTGTCGATGATTTCGTCGGCGGCCGCCGAGCCGTCAATGCGGATACTGGAGACGTTTTCGTTCTCAAGCGGTTCGAAGGACACGATGATCGGTTTCGTGGTGTGGAAGATATCGACTGCGTCCTGCATCGAGACCATGTCGGAGAAGACGACAACGTGATCGACCTGATAGGTCGAGGCCAGGCGCATCAGTTGCAGCCGGTCGGAGTGATCGCGGCAACAGAGGATGATGGGCAGAAGCTGGCGGGCCTGCAGCCGCTGGACGAGAAGTTGCTGTTCCTCGGCTTCGCAGGGGTTGCCGATCGCATTGACGACGAGCGCGACCAGACGGGAACGCTGGTTGTTCAGGGAACGCGCCAGCGCATTCGGCTGATAACCATGTTCGCGCGCAACTGCCAGGATGCGGTCGCGTGTAGCGCTGCCGATCCTCGAATCCGACGAGAAAGCCCGGGAAATGGTCGCGGAGGACACCCCGGCGAGCTTTGCCAGTTCCTTCGAGGTCATCCGTCGTTTGCTCATTACAGACATTCCACACGCTTACGGCGCGGCAATCCTGACGGGGACGCCGTCTGCCGCTGCCGATTCCTTGATTGCATCCCAGAGCCTAGCGAATCGTAAGCCCATTTCAACCGAACCGGTGTTCTCCATCTTTCCGCCACGTATGGCGAGAAAGCTTTTCATCGGATTGCCGAGAATCTCGGCCTCCTCACGGGCTCCACTCGCGCGGTCTACGCTGATTTCGCGCCAGCCGCCCCAGGCGTCGATGCGAACGATCGCCTTGGAATAGAAGAACGTGATGTATGAGGCGCAGCCCGGAGGACCTTCGCCAGCCGCCGTCAGGGTCGCAAGCGCGCCATTCTTGAGACGCGCCGAGACGGCGGTTGCGATATCGATCCTTTTCCCATGATTGTTCATGTAGGCCGAGACGCTTTCGAAATCGGAGTTGGCGAGCAGGCAAACGGTATTCATCATGTGCGCGCCGGTATCGAACATGAAGCCTCCGCCGGAGATTTCGGGCTGCTGCTTCCAGTGTCCGTCGTAGTTGCTCGACCAGCTTTCCCAGATCATCCCGGAAATCGCGATCAGATCGCCGAATTCGCCGCTCACGGCGCGCTCGCGGGTATCGATGACCAGCGGAGAAAGGCCCCCCTGGAAGGCGGTGACGATCGTCACGCCACTTTTCTTTTGCGCAGCAATCAGCCGCTCGGCTTCGGCGACCGTGGTGACCATCGGTTTTTCGAGGAAGAGGTCGAGACCGGCTTCCGCAACCGCGACCGCCTGTTCGCCGTGGAAGGCGTGCGGAGTCGAGACGTAGACGATATCGAGCTCGTCCCGACAGGTGGAAAGCATGTCCCGATAGTCCTCGAAGCTCCTCGGCGCCGGCGCGCCGGAAGCGACGCAGACGTCAATCAGCCGCTGGCGGGAGGAGGGATTCGTGTCGGCGAGCGCCACGAACTCGAGTTCAGGCATCTTCGCCCAGCTTTCCGCATACTCAGCCGCCTTCAGCCCGGCGCCGATAACGCCAAGCCGCAATTTCTGTGACATGCAAAGGTCCTCCCGATCGAATTGTGTATACGATTACACAACGATGCAGCGAAGGCAATATCAAAAATTATAAAGCAAAATCAAATGTATAATGCATGGGCGCAGTGCTTCTTAATATCCATCTTGTCTTAACTGCGAATGCGTGTACATTTTTGCGCACGGTGCTGGAGGGCGCCGTGTACCAAAAGGGAGGACTTCCGTTGAAGAAGACGGTCATTGGTGGCCTCTGCGCCATTTTGCTCAGCGCCGTTTCGACGCTGGCGCATGCCGAGACAATCCGAATTGCCAACCACGGCCAAGCCGGCATCGACGCCATGAAGTCGACCGTCGAGCGCATCGAAAAGAAGTATGGGGTGACCGTCGAGGTCATCGAATATCCCGCGCCGGACAAGGACTACCTGACCAAGCTGCTAACGGAACTCGGGGCCGGGAATGCTCCAGACCTCTTCTCGATTCCGACGACGGCTGCCGTCGCCGACATGGTCGAAGCCGGTTACCTCGCGCCGATCAGCAGCGAGTTCAAGGCCTGGGAAGGCTACGGCTCTCTCTATGATGTCGCAAAGCAGCTCGCCGTCAGCCCGGACCGCGAAACCTATGTGATGCCGTTCATGCTCGGCATTCAGGAGATCTATTACCGCAAGGACGTTCTCGACAAGGCGGGCATCTCCACCGAGCAACCGAAGACCTGGAAGGAGCTTCTTGATCGTGCCGCCGAAATCAAAAAGAAGACCGGCGCCTACGGCCTGCTCTTCCCGGCGGGCGTTTCCTGGGGCAGTGGCGCCTTCGACGAAGGCTTCCAGCACCTGATCGTCGGCTCCAAGACGCCGCAGATCGTCGATGCCGATGGCAAGCTCGACCTCAATGGCGGGGGCGTCAAGGACGTCTTCGACGTCTACAAGCAGCTGATCGACAACGATCTGATGCCGACGCAGCCGCTGCTTGGACCGGAACCGTGGGTCGTGCCGAAGTATCAGATGTTCCCGGCCGGCAAGCTTGCTGCAACCACCTGCGGCTCCTGGTGCTACATCTTTGACTGGGGCCGCGAAAGCAAGAACCCAATTCCGGACGTGACGAAAGTCGTCGGCACCTGGACGGTTCCGGGCCAAAGTGGCAGCCAGTATGTGATTGCCAACCTTGCTGCGCCGTGGGCGGTCAACTCCAAGTCCGCCAATGTCGAACTGGCGAAGAAGGCGCTGATGGAAATCGGCTCGGTAGAGACCCAGGTGTCCTATGCGGCCCGGATCGGCAACATTCCGGCCAGCAAGGACGCTGCGAAGAATGCCGACTTCCAGAAGCTGACCGAGCTGGTTCCTATCCATGCGGCCGCTGAAAACGGCGTGTTTCTGAAGCAGGCTGCCGGCTTCGGCGCGGTTGCCGAAGGCGTTGCCCGAGCAACCGAAGCGCTGCTTCGCAAGGAAACCGATGCGGCCGGCGCCCAGAAGATCCTGGTCGACTACGTCAAGGAAACGCTCGGCGACGACATGGTCAAATAGGCTGTCCTTCCGCTTATTCCGGGGACGCGGCTGAGCCGCCGCGTCTTCCAGTCCATTCCGACGGAGTTGTAGGCTTCCATGGTCCGAAACGTCCACGAAAAGCGCGCCGAGCGGCAGCTTCTCCTGATCCTGCTGCCATCGCTGGCGCTGCTTCTGGCCTTCGTGATCTACCCTGCGCTTTACTCCGTCTATCTGAGCTTCACCAATGAAGCGCTAACCGGCGCCGCAGCACTTCGGCCGCGCTTCGTCGGGATCCGCAACTATGCGCGGCTTCTGAACGACGCGAAGTTCTGGAACTCCCTGCTCGTCACCTTTTTCTTCGTGCTGGGCTCGGCGGTCATCGGCCAGTTCGTCCTCGGTCTGATCTCTGCGATCGCGCTTCGCCGGAACATCCGCTTCCGGCAGATATTCTCCTCGATCATCCTTTTGCCGAACGCAGCGCCGGAAGTCGTTGCCGGCTTCATGTGGATTTCCATGCTGGCGGGCGGCGAGCAAGCAACACTCAGCCGGATCGTCAGCTTTTTCGGCGTCACGCCGGCCGACTGGCTGCAGGTCTTTCCGCTGTCGATGATCATCATCGTCAACACCTGGCGCGGCATTGCCACCGCCATGATCCTGCTGACGGCGGGCCTCAGCACCATTCCAACCGAAATCTACGAGGCTGCCCGCATAGATGGAGCGACCCCGTCGCAAATGTTTCGCCGCATCACCCTGCCGCTGATGATGCCGACGATCCTTCTCTACATGCTGATCTCTGCGGTCTCGACGATTGCCGTCTTCGGTCTCGTCTATGCGCTCACGCGCGGCGGGCCGGGCGGTGCGACGGAGCTCGTCAGCATCTACATCTACAACCAGTCCTTTACGGCATTCCAGCTCGGTTACGGCGCGGCGGTGGCCGTCGTCGCCCTGCTGATTTCGCTGGTCCTCGGCATCGGCTATGTCCGGGCCATGAAAGTGGACGTCTGACATGGCAGCAATTTCTCCCGCCGAGAACGCGAACAAGACCCGCTCCGATCTGCTTGCTTACGCAACGCTGTCGCTGATCTCGATCTTCTGCGCCGTGCCTTTCTTCTGGGTGCTGCTTGCCTCCTTCGACGGAAATGCGCAGCTTTTCCTGCGCTGGCCGGAGCAGTGGTCGTTTGCCAACTATATGCGCGTCTTCACCAAGGAGGACGGCGCGAAATGGCTATTCAATTCGCTCTTCGTGGTCGGCAGCGCGACGGTATTGGTCATGGTGCTGGCGGGGCTCGGCGGCTATGCGCTGTCGCGGACCCGGGCCTGGTGGAAGCTGCCGTTCCTCTATGCGATCCTGCTGATCCGCGTGCTGCCGCCGACGGCGCTCGTCGTGCCGCTCTACAAGTTCCTGTTGACGCTGAACAATGCCGAAGGGGCTGTGCTTCGCCCGATCTTCGGCGAGTATGCCCGGCCGATCATGCGCTGGACCGGCTTCATCGATGGCTATCTCGGCCTGATCCTCGTGCTTGCGACCATGCAATTGCCGCTGGCGCTCTGGATCATGAAGACCTTCTTCGACGGGCTGCCACGGGACTATGAAGAAGCCGCCGTGATGGACGGGGCAACACTCGTGCAGCGCATCCGCCGGGTGCTCATTCCGCTGGCGCTGCCCGGACTGGCGGCCGCGGGACTGTTTGCCTTCATGTCGGCCTGGGGCGACTTCCTGCTGCCTTTGATATTCCTGTCGTCGCCGGAGTTGCAAACACTGCCGCTCGGCCTTTTCCGTGCCTTCCTGCGTATCAACGAGATCGATTACGGCCTGCTTGCGGCACTCGCCTTCATCTACCTCATGCCCGCCGTGGTCGCCTTCGGCTTCGCGCGACGCTTCCTCGTGCAGACCTTCGCGGGCGGCGTCAAAGGCTGATTTCCGGAAAGAGTTTCAAAGATGATCAATCTCAAGAACGTTCGCAAATTCTACGGTGCGCTGGAAGTCATCAAGGGCGTGGATATCACCGTGGAGGATGGTGAATTCGCCGTATTCGTCGGGCCTTCCGGCTGTGGTAAATCGACATTGCTGCGGATGATCGCCGGCCTCGAGGGCATCGACGACGGCGACTTGATCCTCAACGGCCAGCGCATCAACGACGTCCCGCCGGACAAACGCGGGATCGCCATGGTGTTCCAGTCCTACGCGCTCTACCCCCACATGACGGTGGCGGAGAATATCGGTTTTTCCCTGAGCCTGAAGAAAGTCCCGGAAGCGGAGATTCGTCGCCAGGTCGAAAGCGTCGCAGAGATCCTGCAGTTGACCGACTATCTCAATCGCCGGCCCGCGGCACTTTCCGGCGGACAGCGGCAACGTGTGGCGATCGGCCGTGCCATCATCAAGAAGCCGTCGCTGATCCTCTTCGACGAGCCGTTGTCAAACCTCGACTCCGCACTAAGGGTGCAGATGCGCGCCGAACTGCAGCGCCTGCACCGGGAACTCAAGGCGACCGTCGTCTATGTTACTCATGACCAGGTCGAGGCGATGACCATGGCGGACCGGATCGTCGTGCTGAACAAGGGCGTCGTTGCGCAGCAGGGCGCGCCGATGACGCTCTATCACCGGCCGGAAAACGAGTTCGTCGCGACCTTCATCGGCTCGCCCAAGATGAACATCATCCCGGTGACGGTCACCCGCCCGCAAGCCGGGCTGCTGCATGCCCAAAGCCCGATCGGGCTTTCGCTCGATCTGCCGGATAAAGGAAGCTCCGTGCCGCAAGGGGAGGCGAGGCTCGGCATCCGGCCGGAACATCTGAAGATCACGCCGGAGGGCCGGGGCAACTTTTCCGCCGAGGTCGTGATCGTCGAGCGGCTCGGCGTTGAAACCTACATGACGGTCGGCTCGCAGGCGCAGCCGATCGTGGTGCGCGCCGAGGGCGACATCGCTCTGCGGCCAGGTGACCGCGTTTCGCTCGCGGCCGACCCTTCGGCCTGCCATTTGTTCGACACCGCCGGGCGGGTCATTCGCCCTGCTCAAGCTTCATAAGATAGAGGACATCATGACAATCAAGGTCACCATCTGGAACGAGGGACGCCACGAACAACTGCACAAGGAAGTGCAGGAGATTTATCCGGACCGCATCGACGGAGCGATCGCCGCCGGCATCCAGCATCCCGATTTCGAGATCCGCCGCGGTACGTTGGACGATCCCGATGAAGGCCTGCCGGATTCAGTGCTTAATGACACCGACGTGTTGCTCTGGTGGGGTCACATGGCGCATGAGGAGGTCAGTGACGGGCTGATCGACCGTGTGCAACAGCGAGTGCTGAAGGGCATGGGGCTGTTGGTGCTGCATTCCGGCCACCACTCCAAGCTCTTCCGGCGCCTGATGGGAACGAATGCCAATCTCTCCTGGCGCGAGACGCCGGATGGTGATCTCGAGCGGGTCTGGGTCGTCAACCCCGCGCATCCGATCGCCGAGGGCCTGCCGCCTTATTTCGAGGTCAATGCCTCGGAAATGTACGGCGAACCCTTCGACATTCCGCAGCCGGACGAGCTCGTCTTCATCTCCTGGTATTCGGGCGGCGAAGTATTCAGGAGCGGCTGCACCTTCCAGCGCGGCCGCGGGCGCATCTTCTTCTTCAGTCCCGGTCACGAGACCTATCCGATCTATCACGACAAGAACGTGCACAAGGTCATTTCGAACGGCATCCGCTGGGCGAAGCAGACGCATACCGACGGCCGTATCCTTGAAAACTGGCACCGGGCCCAACCGCTCCACAGCCGTCCGGACAAGCGAGTCTGATCGCGCGCGGGGCTGGCTTTTGACAGCTTAGGCATCCTCCGCGTCGAACGAATTGCGGCCGGGACAACGAAAAGGCGGTTTGTCCCGGCGCTTCTCACCGCGGAAGCAATTCAGTCAGCTGCGAGTCGTGGAACCATCAAATGCGGATGGGACATCACGCAGATTTACGGGCGGAAGCCCGCGTTGGCGATATCAGCTCCATTGCCCCTGCCACCAGACGCTCGACACGTGCAGCATCCGGTGTTTCGCCGAAAAGGATGCGGTACATGATAGGAGAGACAACGCGGTCTAAGACCGCCTCGACATCCGGAAACGCTTCGCCGCGCTCCCTGGCACGCTGCACGACCACCTCGATCTGCTGCTTAGTGAAATTGCGGCATTGAAAGGCGCCGCTGCCGTCTTGCGAACATAGCACGTCGCGTATCATCTCCCGGCCGGGGTTCGAGGACATTTCCTCGGCATATTGCTCGGCCCACGCCTGCAGGTCGCCGCGGCAGCTACCCGTATCGACCGGCTGCATGTCGGGGCGCAGCCGCTCGACGGCGACGTCGGAAAGCAGTTCCTGAAGATCGCCCCAACGGCGATAGATGGTCGACGGCGTTACCCCCGCTTCAGCCGCGATGATCGGAATTGTCAGGTCCGCGCGATCCATCTTCGCAAGGAGATCCTGTACGGCCTTGTGAACCGATGCCTGGACCCTGGCGCTTCTGCCGCCCGGACGGAGACCTTCCCTGCCTGCCATTTTCCTATCCTGGCCCTTCCTTCGGTGATGGTTCAGAAATTTTCATGAAGCCATAAACGCAAATTATTTGCTTTTAGCCGCGCGTTCGCTTACATCGCCTAAACGCAACGATTTAGCTTTTGAGGGTTATATATGTTCTCCTCCCGCGAATCCAGAGAGTCCGGAGCTGCCGCAAAGAACCCAATCGCTTTCCATGCCGTCACGCTCGCAACCTTCTTCGGCGCATCCGCGGCGCCGACGCCGCTTTATCGTATCTACCAGGAGAACTTCGCCGCCTCGCCGGTGATCATGACAGTTGTTTTTGCGGTCTATGCCTTCGCACTCCTGACGGCATTGCTGATTGCCGGTTCGATTTCCGATCATCTCGGCCGCAAGCCGGTGATTTTCGGTGCGCTGCTTCTCGAAGTCGCAGCCATGGCGCTTTTCGTCGTTGCGGATGGCCCCAACTGGCTGATCGCGGCGCGCATCGTTCAAGGCCTTGCGACCGGCATAGCCGGCGCCTCGATTGGCGCAGCACTTGTCGACGTCGACCGCGCCAAGGGCCAGCTCGTGAACTCGCTCGCACCGTTGACGGGAATGGCGTTCGGCGCAATCGGCACCAGCGCGCTCATTCAATACGGCCCTTTCCCGCTTCACCTCATCTATGGCTTGCTCCTGCTTGGCTTTGCGGCGCAGGCGGCGGCGATATGGATGACGCCGGAAACGGGCGGCAGACGCACGGGTGCACTGGCCTCCCTCATGCCGCGGCTCAGCATTCCGCCCCAGGTCAAGCGGCCACTTGCGCTCGCCACGCCAGTCAATATCGCCAACTGGGCACTTGGCGGCTTTTATCTGTCACTGGTGCCCTCGCTTGTGGCCTCGACCACCGGCAGCCGGGCGCCGCTGACCGGAGGAGCGGTCGTGGCCGCGCTGATGGCTGCCGGCTCTTTCAGCGTCTTCCTGCGCCGTGCACGCAGTCCGCGGGCAAACGTGACCTTCGGCGTTTCGGCCACGACGGTCGGCTTCCTCACCGTCGTCGCCGGGACCCACCTCGCCAACGTGCCGGTCCTGATCATCGGGACACTGGTCACCGGGATGGGGTTCGGTACGAGCTTCCTCGGGACTGTCGGATCGATCATGCCGCTTGCCAAAGCGGATGAGCGCGCCGGGCTGCTGTCGGCCTTCTACGTCCAGAGCTACCTCGCCTTCAGCCTACCCGCCATTCTTGCCGGGTTTCTTGCAAAGACGCTCGGTTACCAGCTGACGACCGACATCTATGCGGCCGCCATCATCGCCACCGGCCTCACGGGGCTCATGGCAAGCCGCGCGCGCCCAGAAAGGGCGACGACTGCTGCCCAAGAGAGCTGATCTCCGAACAGCTCAGGCCTTTACATCGAGAAAAGCAATCGGGCCGCCAGGGACGCTGTCATCGAAGACGGCGCAAGATAGCTTGCCACCGAAGACGCAAGCGCTGTCGACGTTGGTGCGGTTTCCGACCGTGAGAGGGTTCTGGTGCGAAGGCGTATGACCGTGACAGAGATGCTTACCCCAGTAAGTGCTGGAATAGTCATCTGGCACTCGGGTCCACAATAGATCTTTGGGGGTCTGGTCTTCGAGATATGCGCCCTCCCGGACGCCGGCGTGAACGAATATCCGATGCTCATCCATGTGCATGAGCGGAAGGCTGTGCGCCCATTCCAGATGCCACTCGGGGATTTCGTTTTCATACGACTGGATAGTCTTGAGCCCTCCGTTTGCGAGCCACCATGACTGATCGCATTGCCCAGCATGCACACCAACCATCATATCTTCGTGGTTGCCTTTAAGCGCTATCCATTTCCAGCTGGAGGATGGCGGGCCGGAAATCAGCCTTTCGACGACGGATCGACTGTCCGGTCCGCGGTCGACATAGTCTCCCAGGAAGACGACGGTGCCACCCGAAGCGTAGGCCGCGATGTTAGCGAGCAGGCGCTTCAGTGGATCAATGCAGCCATGAATATCGCCTATTGCGAACGTGTAGCTCACGCGGCCCCTCTCTTCGGCGCATCGGATACGTTTCCCATTAAGACGATTGGCTTCGAGACTGGGAACAGCGAATCACCGGTGCGACTTGCCTCGATCTTATTCTCATCGAGGCAATAGTCGCTATCGAATTACTTAAGGAAGTGCTTATTCACGGCTTTAAGCTTCGCGTCCAGTTCCAAACGCGACCGGCGCGCTGCCAGGGGCGGTAAGGGCACTGGTTTCCGATCGGCGGTGTCACTGACAAGGGTAGCCAGCGAAAGAGGTGTGGCTCCAATCCGTTCGCGGGGCAGGGGAGTTGCTCTCTATCCCACCGTGCCGTCGACGATGACCACCGGCTTGCCTTCGCTGCAGCATTCGATGCGAGCGATGACGTTGTAGACTTCGCGCAGCATATCCGGTGTGATGACATCCTCGGTCGGGCCGCTTGCAATCAAACCGCCGCCGGCGATCACCATCGTCTGGGTACAGTAGCGAAGCGCATGATTGAGATCGTGGAGAGCGATCAAAACAGCCATGCCGTCGGCTGCAGCGAGTTTTCTCATGAACTCCAGCACCTCGATCTGCCGGAAAAGATCAAGCGCCGACGTCGGTTCGTCCATTAGGAGCACTTCGGGCTTGCGGACCAAGGCCTGGGCAATCGCCACCAATTGCCGCTGCCCGCCCGAAAGCGCGCCGAGATCGCGGAAGGAAAGATCTGAAATACGCAGCGCCGAAAGAACCCGGTCGATCTCCGTCAGCTCGCGATCGGCGACCCGCCAGCCGGAGTCCTGCTTGGCGGCAAGCAATACCGACTCATAGACGGTCAAAACCGCGTTGGCACCGGTATCCTGCGGCATGTAACAGATCGACCTGTGGCCATCTCTGGCTGCCTCGACATGGACAACGCCCGGCCCGGAAAGCAGGCCGGCTATCCGCTTGAACAAGGTCGACTTGCCGGCGGCATTTGGGCCGATCACGGCGGTCAATTCGCCGCCGCGCAGCACATCGGTCGAGATGCCGTTGAATACCTGCGTGCGGCCGTAGCGCGCGCCGACCCCCTCCAGTCTGAGCGCTACCATGCCCGCCTCCGGTTGGTGAAGATAAGGGAGAAGAAGAAGGGAACGCCCACGAGTGCGGTAATGACACCGATCGGCAGGATCGCTCCGGGAATCAAGGTCTTCGATACAACGGAGGTGACCGAGAGCAACAGCGCGCCGCAGATAACCGATCCGGGCAGAAAGAAGCGCTGATCCTCGCCGACCAGCATCCGCGCGATGTGCGGCCCGACGAGCCCGACGAAGCCGATCGTCCCGACAAAAGAGACGGGGATCGCCGCCAGCAGACTAACGAGAAGCATGGTTTCGAGCCGCAGTGAACGGACATTGACACCGAGGCTCGCAGCCTTGTCATCGCCGAGGCGAAGTGCCGTCAGCGCCCAGGCGCGGCGGGCAAAGAGCGGTATGCATAAGACGAGGACCGCGCAGGTGACGCCAACCTTCATCCAGGTGGCCTTGGTCAGGCTGCCCATGGTCCAGAAGACGACGGCGGCAAGCGCCTGTTCGGATGCCAGATATTCAAGCAACGACAAAAGCGCGTTGAACGTAAAGACCAGCGCTATCCCGAGCAGCACGATGGTCTCGACGGTGACGCCGCGCAGCGTCGAAACGCCATAAATGAAGAGTGAGGCAAGCATCGCCATCAGAAAGGCGTTTACGGGCACCATGAACTGGATTGCTGCAGGAAAGACGGCAATGCCCGCGACCAGCGCCAGTGCGGCACCGAAGCCGGCGGCTGCGGAAATGCCCAGCGTAAAAGGGCTGGCCAGCGGATTGGCCAGAATGGTCTGCATCTGCGCGCCTGCAAGCGAGAGCGAGGCACCGACCGTCACCGCCATCAGCGCGATCGGCATGCGAATGTCCCAGATCACCACCCGCAACTTGTTTTCGACCGTGTCTGGCGAAACGATCGCCGCGAGAACCTCGCTCAGCGTATATCGCGCCGGGCCAAGGCCCATGTCCACAGCGACGCTCAGGATCAATGTCGCGAGAAGGCCGGACAATATCAGGATCCGGCGAGCCGCCAGGGCGCGGTACTGACCGCGTCCTGGGAGAACTGCCGCGTTTTCGATTGTGACGGCCATCAAGCCGAGCCCCTTTCAAGTGTCACGAGATTTCAAAGGCTCGTATTGAGCGACACGAAATAGCCCGTGCGGTATTCGACCGGCAGGAAGCGCTGATGCAATTCCTTGAAGGTCGCGTCCGGATCGAGGTCTTTGAAGAGGTCAGGGTGCAGCCACTTGGCGATCTGCTGAACCGCCACGAACTGGTACGGATTATTGTAGAACTGATGCCAGATCGCATGGACATTGCCGGTCTTGACCGCCTTGATATCCGTGAAGGCGGGCCGCTGCAT